>NZ_JAYQWM010000002.1:0-153520 GCF_036662595.1 Escherichia sp. Lx600-2
TTTAAAGGTATTTAATTGACATGACGATACCCTGGAAAGTATTGAAAGTTAATTTGTGAGTGGTCGCACATATCCTGTTCATTTCATTTTGATACACTTCATGCCGTCAATGAGGTAATTAACGTAGGTCGTTATGAGCACTATTCTTCTTCCGAAAACGCAGCACCTGGTAGTCTTTCAGGAAGTCATTAGAAGTGGTTCTATCGGCTCGGCTGCAAAAGAATTAGGGTTAACTCAACCGGCCGTCAGTAAAATCATTAACGATATTGAAGATTATTTTGGTGTGGAATTAGTGGTGCGGAAAAATACCGGTGTAACATTAACACCTGCCGGTCAATTGTTACTCTCCCGTTCCGAATCCATTACCCGTGAAATGAAAAATATGGTTAATGAGATAAGCGGTATGTCTTCTGAGGCGGTGGTGGAAGTCTCATTTGGTTTTCCTTCATTGATTGGTTTTACTTTTATGTCAGGGATGATCAACAAGTTCAAAGAGGTGTTCCCGAAAGCGCAGGTTTCTATGTATGAAGCGCAACTGTCTTCGTTCTTACCGGCAATCCGCGACGGTCGACTGGATTTTGCGATTGGTACGTTAAGTGCAGAAATGAAGCTTCAGGATTTACATGTTGAGCCGCTGTTCGAGTCCGAGTTTGTGCTGGTAGCCAGTAAGTCCCGAACATGCACCGGCACCACCACGCTGGAGTCGTTGAAGAACGAACAGTGGGTGTTGCCACAAACTAATATGGGGTACTACAGCGAACTGCTTACTACGTTACAAAGAAATGGCATCAGTATTGAAAACATCGTTAAAACCGACTCAGTCGTGACAATTTATAATCTTGTTCTCAATGCTGATTTCTTAACTGTAATTCCTTGTGATATGACGTCACCTTTTGGTTCTAATCAATTTATTACTATTCCGGTTGAAGAAACATTACCTGTGGCACAATATGCCGCGGTATGGTCGAAAAATTATCGTATTAAAAAAGCAGCATCGGTTTTGGTGGAATTAGCCAAAGAGTATTCATCTTATAATGGGTGTAGACGAAGGCAATTAATAGAAGTTGGTTAGTTATTTGTTTTTATTTAAACATAAATAATCCACCTGTCTGTCTTGCAGGTGTCGGTTACGGTTACCTACATATTTAATTCAGGCGAAGAGGTTTTATAATGCATATTACATACGATCTGCCGGTTGCTATTGATGACATTATTGAAGCGAAACAACGACTGGCTGGGCGAATTTATAAAACAGGCATGCCTCGCTCCAACTATTTTAGTGAACGTTGCAAAGGTGAAATATTCCTGAAGTTTGAAAATATGCAGCGTACGGGTTCATTTAAAATTCGTGGCGCATTTAATAAATTAAGTTCACTGACCGATGCGGAAAAACACAAAGGCGTGGTGGCCTGTTCTGCGGGCAACCATGCGCAAGGGGTTTCCCTCTCCTGCGCGATGCTGGGTATCGACGGTAAAGTGGTGATGCCAAAAGGTGCGCCAAAATCCAAAGTAGCGGCAACGTGCGACTACTCCGCAGAAGTCGTTCTGCATGGTGATAACTTCAACGACACTATCGCTAAAGTGAGCGAAATTGTCGAAATGGAAGGCCGTATTTTTATCCCACCTTACGATGATCCGAAAGTGATTGCTGGCCAGGGAACGATTGGTCTGGAAATTATGGAAGATCTCTATGATGTCGATAACGTGATTGTGCCAATTGGTGGTGGCGGTTTAATTGCTGGTATTGCGGTGGCAATTAAATCTATTAACCCGACCATTCGTGTTATTGGCGTACAGTCTGAAAACGTTCACGGCATGGCGGCTTCTTTCCACTCCGGAGAAATAACCACGCACCGAACTACCGGCACCCTGGCGGATGGTTGTGATGTCTCCCGCCCGGGTAATTTAACTTACGAAATCGTTCGTGAATTAGTCGATGACATCGTGCTGGTCAGCGAAGACGAAATCAGAAACAGTATGATTGCCTTAATTCAGCGCAATAAAGTCGTCACCGAAGGCGCAGGCGCTCTGGCATGTGCTGCATTATTAAGCGGTAAATTAGACCAATATATTCAAAACAGAAAAACCGTCAGTATTATTTCCGGCGGCAATATCGATCTTTCTCGCGTCTCTCAAATCACCGGTTTCGTTGACGCTTAATTAATTCGTTGAGGATAGGATATGAGTACTTCAGATAGCATTGTATCCAGCCAGACAAAACAATCGTCCTGGCGTAAATCAGATACCACATGGACGTTAGGCTTGTTTGGTACGGCAATCGGCGCCGGGGTGCTGTTCTTCCCTATCCGCGCAGGTTTTGGCGGACTGATCCCGATTCTTCTGATGTTGGTATTGGCATACCCCATCGCATTTTATTGCCACCGGGCGCTGGCGCGTCTGTGTCTTTCTGGCTCTAACCCTTCCGGCAACATTACGGAAACGGTGGAAGAGCATTTTGGTAAAACTGGCGGCGTGGTTATCACGTTCCTGTACTTCTTCGCGATTTGCCCACTGCTGTGGATTTATGGCGTTACTATTACCAATACCTTTATGACGTTCTGGGAAAACCAGCTCGGCTTTGCACCGCTGAATCGCGGCTTTGTGGCGCTGTTCCTGTTGCTGCTGATGGCTTTCGTCATCTGGTTTGGTAAGGATCTGATGGTTAAAGTGATGAGCTACCTGGTATGGCCGTTTATCGCCAGCCTGGTGCTGATTTCTTTGTCGCTGATCCCTTACTGGAACTCTGCAGTTATCGACCAGGTTGACCTCGGTTCGCTGTCGTTAACCGGTCATGACGGTATCCTGATCACTGTCTGGCTGGGGATTTCCATCATGGTTTTCTCCTTTAACTTCTCGCCAATCGTCTCTTCCTTCGTGGTTTCTAAACGTGAAGAGTATGAGAAAGACTTCGGTCGCGACTTCACCGAACGTAAATGTTCCCAAATCATTTCTCGTGCCAGCATGCTGATGGTTGCAGTGGTGATGTTCTTTGCCTTTAGCTGCCTGTTTACGCTGTCTCCGGCCAACATGGCGGAAGCCAAAGCGCAGAATATTCCAGTGCTTTCTTATCTGGCTAACCACTTTGCGTCCATGACCGGTACCAAAACAACGTTCGCGATTACACTGGAATATGCGGCTTCCATCATCGCACTCGTGGCTATCTTCAAATCTTTCTTCGGTCACTATCTGGGAACGCTGGAAGGTCTGAATGGCCTGGTCCTGAAGTTTGGTTATAAAGGCGACAAAACTAAAGTGTCGCTGGGTAAACTGAACACTATCAGCATGATCTTCATCATGGGCTCCACCTGGGTTGTTGCCTACGCCAACCCGAACATCCTCGACCTGATTGAAGCCATGGGCGCACCGATTATCGCATCCCTGCTGTGCCTGTTGCCGATGTATGCCATCCGTAAAGCGCCGTCTCTGGCGAAATACCGTGGTCGTCTGGATAACGTGTTTGTTACCGTGATTGGTCTGCTGACCATCCTGAACATCGTATACAAACTGTTTTAATCCGTAACTCAGGATGAGAAAAGAGATGAATGAATTTCCGGTTGTTTTGGTTATTAACTGTGGTTCGTCTTCGATTAAGTTTTCCGTACTCGATGCCAGCGACTGTGAAGTATTAATGTCAGGTATTGCCGACGGTATTAACTCGGAAAATGCATTCTTATCCGTAAATGGGGGAGAGCCAGCACCGCTGGCTCACCACAGCTACGAAGGTGCATTGAAGGCAATTGCATTTGAGCTGGAAAAACGGAATTTAAATGACAGTGTGGCCTTAATTGGCCACCGCATCGCTCACGGCGGCAGTATTTTTACCGAGTCCGCCATTATTACCGATGAAGTCATTGATAATATCCGTCGCGTTTCTCCACTGGCACCCCTGCATAATTACGCCAATTTAAGTGGTATTGAATCGGCGCAGCAACTATTCCCGGGCGTAACTCAGGTGGCGGTATTTGATACCAGTTTCCACCAGACGATGGCTCCGGAAGCTTATTTATACGGCCTGCCGTGGAAATATTATGAAGAGTTAGGTGTACGCCGTTATGGTTTCCACGGCACGTCGCACCGCTATGTTTCCCAGCGCGCACATTCTTTGCTGAATCTGGCGGAAGATGACTCCGGCCTGGTTGTGGCGCATCTTGGCAATGGCGCGTCAATCTGCGCAGTTCGCAACGGTCAGAGTGTTGACACCTCAATGGGAATGACGCCGCTGGAAGGCTTGATGATGGGTACCCGCAGTGGCGATGTCGACTTTGGTGCGATGTCCTGGGTCGCCAGCCAAACCAACCAGAGCCTGGGTGACCTGGAACGCGTAGTGAATAAAGAGTCGGGATTATTAGGTATTTCCGGTCTTTCTTCGGATTTACGTGTTCTGGAAAAAGCCTGGCATGAAGGTCACGAACGCGCGCAACTGGCAATTAAAACCTTTGTTCACCGAATTGCCCGTCATATTGCCGGACACGCAGCTTCATTACGTCGGCTGGATGGAATTATATTCACCGGCGGAATAGGAGAGAATTCAAGTTTAATTCGTCGTCTGGTCATGGAACATTTGGCTGTATTAGGCGTAGAGATTGATACAGAAATGAATAATCGATCTAACTCTTTTGGCGAGCGAATTGTTTCCAGTGAAAATGCGCATGTCATTTGCGCCGTTATTCCGACTAACGAAGAAAAAATGATTGCTTTGGATGCCATTCATTTAGGTAAAGTTAACGCGCCCGCAGAATTTGCATAATTTAGTTGAAGTATTGTAGAGAGATTATTTTTCATGAAGGTAGATATTGATACCAGCGATAAGCTGTACGCCGACGCATGGCTTGGCTTTAAAGGTACGGACTGGAAAAGCGAAATTAATGTCCGCGATTTTATTCAACATAACTATACACCTTATGAAGGCGATGAATCTTTTCTCGCCGAAGCGACGCCTGCCACCACGGAATTGTGGGAAAAAGTAATGGAAGGCATCCGTATCGAAAACGCAACCCACGCGCCGGTTGATTTCGATACCAATATTGCCACCACAATTACCGCTCATGATGCGGGATATATTAACCAGCCGCTGGAAAAAATTGTTGGCCTGCAAACGGATGCGCCGTTGAAACGTGCGTTACACCCGTTCGGTGGCATTAATATGATTAAAAGTTCATTCCACGCCTATGGTCGTGAGATGGACAGTGAATTTGAATATCTGTTTACCGATCTGCGTAAAACCCATAACCAGGGCGTATTTGATGTTTACTCACCGGATATGCTGCGCTGCCGTAAATCTGGCGTGCTGACCGGTTTACCAGATGGCTATGGCCGTGGGCGCATTATCGGTGACTATCGCCGCGTAGCGCTGTATGGCATTCGTTATCTGGTGCGTGAACGCGAACTGCAATTTGCCGATCTCCAGTCTCGTCTGGAAAAAGGCGAGGATCTGGAAGCCACCATCCGTCTGCGTGAGGAGCTGGCAGAGCATCGTCATGCGCTGTTGCAGATTCAGGAAATGGCGGCGAAATATGGCTTTGATATCTCTCGCCCGGCGCAGAATGCACAGGAAGCGGTGCAGTGGCTCTACTTCGCTTATCTGGCGGCAGTGAAATCGCAAAATGGCGGCGCGATGTCGCTGGGGCGCACGGCATCGTTCCTCGATATCTACATTGAGCGCGACTTTAAAGCTGGCGTACTCAATGAGCAGCAGGCACAGGAACTGATCGATCACTTCATCATGAAGATCCGTATGGTGCGCTTCTTGCGTACGCCGGAATTTGATTCGCTGTTCTCCGGCGACCCAATCTGGGCGACGGAAGTGATCGGCGGGATGGGGCTGGACGGTCGTACGCTGGTGACCAAAAACTCCTTCCGCTATTTGCACACCCTGCACACTATGGGGCCGGCACCGGAACCTAACCTGACCATTCTTTGGTCGGAAGAATTACCGATTGCCTTCAAAAAATATGCCGCGCAGGTGTCGATCGTCACCTCTTCCTTGCAGTATGAAAACGACGATCTGATGCGTACTGACTTCAACAGCGACGATTACGCGATTGCCTGCTGCGTCAGCCCAATGGTGATTGGTAAGCAAATGCAGTTCTTTGGTGCACGCGCTAACCTGGCGAAAACGCTGCTGTACGCAATTAACGGCGGGGTGGACGAGAAGCTGAAGATTCAGGTCGGGCCGAAAACAGCACCGTTGATGGACGATGTGCTGGATTACGACAAAGTGATGGACAGCCTCGATCACTTCATGGACTGGCTGGCGGTGCAGTACATCAGCGCGCTGAATATCATTCACTACATGCACGACAAGTACAGCTACGAAGCTTCGCTGATGGCGCTGCACGATCGTGATGTCTATCGCACCATGGCGTGCGGCATCGCGGGCCTGTCGGTGGCAACGGACTCCCTGTCTGCGATCAAATATGCCCGCGTGAAACCAATCCGTGACGAAAACGGCCTGGCGGTGGACTTTGAAATCGACGGTGAATATCCGCAGTACGGCAACAACGACGAGCGCGTAGACAGCATTGCCTGCGACCTGGTTGAACGTTTTATGAAGAAAATTAAAGCGCTGCCAACCTATCGCAACGCCGTCCCTACCCAGTCGATTCTGACTATCACTTCTAACGTGGTGTACGGCCAGAAAACCGGTAATACGCCGGACGGTCGTCGCGCCGGAACACCGTTCGCGCCGGGCGCTAACCCGATGCATGGTCGTGACCGCAAAGGTGCCGTGGCCTCATTGACGTCGGTGGCGAAACTGCCGTTCACCTACGCTAAAGACGGGATCTCGTACACCTTCTCAATCGTCCCTGCGGCGCTGGGCAAAGAAGATCCAGTACGTAAAACCAACCTTGTCGGCCTGCTGGATGGGTATTTCCACCACGAAGCGGATGTCGAAGGCGGTCAACACCTCAACGTCAACGTAATGAATCGGGAAATGCTGCTGGATGCCATCGAGCACCCGGAAAAATATCCTAACCTGACAATCCGTGTCTCTGGCTACGCCGTGCGCTTCAACGCACTGACCCGTGAACAGCAGCAGGATGTTATTTCACGTACCTTTACCCAGGCGCTCTGACGCCGGAGGATGTATGAAAAAGATTATCGAAACGCAACGTGCCCCAGGCGCAATCGGCCCTTATGTTCAAGGCGTTGATTTAGGCAGCATGGTCTTCACCTCCGGTCAAATTCCGGTTTGCCCACAGACCGGTGAGATCCCGGCTGATGTGCAAGATCAGGCGCGTTTAAGCCTCGAAAACGTCAAAGCGATCGTGGTTGCTGCCGGGCTGAGCGTGGGCGATATCATCAAGATGACCGTGTTCATCACCGATCTGAATGATTTTGCCACCATCAACGAAGTCTATAAGCAGTTCTTCGATGAGCATCAGGCGACCTACCCGACCCGGAGCTGTGTACAGGTCGCGCGTTTGCCGAAAGATGTGAAGCTGGAAATTGAAGCTATCGCAGTACGTAGTGCGTAAAGCCTCGTGAGCGGGACGGTCGTAAGGTCGTTCCGCTCCACTTCACTGAACGGCAATCCGAGGGTGTGGATATGATTAGTGCATTCGATATTTTCAAAATTGGGATTGGTCCCTCCAGTTCGCATACCGTGGGGCCAATGAATGCCGGAAAAAGTTTTATTGATCGGCTGGAAAGTAGCGGCTTATTAACCGCGACGAGCCATATTGTGGTCGATCTGTACGGGTCGTTGTCACTGACGGGCAAAGGCCATGCCACGGATGTCGCCATCATCATGGGACTGGCAGGAAACAGTCCGCAGGATGTTGTCATTGATGAGATCCCTGCATTTATAGAGTTAGTAACGCGCAGCGGGCGGCTGCCAGTGGCATCTGGTGCGCATATTGTTGATTTTCCTGTAGCAAAGAACATTATCTTCCATCCCGAAATGTTGCCTCGCCATGAGAACGGAATGCGGATCACTGCCTGGAAGGCACAGGAAGAGCTATTAAGTAAAACCTATTACTCTGTCGGCGGCGGGTTTATTGTCGAAGAAGAATACTTCGGCCTGTCGCACGATGTCGAAACGTCCGTACCTTACGATTTCCACTCAGCAGGTGAACTGCTGAAAATGTGTGATTACAACGGCCTGTCTATTTCTGGCCTGATGATGCACAACGAGCTAGCGCTGCGCAGTAAAGCGGAAATTGACGCCGGTTTTGCCCGTATCTGGCAAGTGATGCATGACGGTATTGAACGCGGGATGAACACTGAAGGCGTGCTGCCTGGTCCGCTCAATGTGCCGCGCCGTGCCGTAGCGCTGCGTCGTCAACTGGTTTCCAGCGATAACATCTCTAACGATCCGATGAATGTCATCGACTGGATCAACATGTACGCGCTGGCGGTTAGTGAAGAAAACGCAGCTGGCGGGCGCGTGGTAACGGCACCGACTAACGGTGCGTGCGGCATTATTCCGGCAGTGCTGGCTTATTACGATAAGTTCCGTCGTCCGGTAAACGAGCGGTCAATTGCCCGCTATTTTCTTGCAGCCGGGGCTATTGGCGCGCTGTATAAAATGAACGCCTCCATCTCTGGCGCGGAGGTCGGCTGTCAGGGGGAGATTGGCGTGGCCTGTTCAATGGCGGCGGCAGGGTTAACTGAACTACTGGGCGGCAGTCCGGCGCAGGTATGCAATGCGGCGGAAATCGCGATGGAGCATAACCTTGGACTGACCTGCGATCCGGTTGCCGGACAGGTACAAATCCCGTGCATTGAACGTAATGCCATTAATGCCGTGAAAGCAGTAAACGCCGCGCGGATGGCGATGCGCCGCACCTCGGCACCGCGTGTTTCACTCGATAAAGTGATCGAGACGATGTATGAAACCGGCAAAGATATGAACGATAAATACCGCGAAACATCACGCGGAGGACTGGCCATTAAAGTGGTCTGCGGCTGACATTGCTGTCAGCTTTCATCCTTGGGTGCACAAATGTGCACCTTTTTTTTGTGATCTGCCGCAAATAGAGAATGAATATTCTCTTGCGATTAATTTAGTAGAAAATTCTTATCCATCTCCGTTATTTCAAAGTCTTGATTGTGAAGATTTTCTCTGACCTCGCGCGTATCATTTCTTTATTCTAATAACTCGCCTGCAAAAACGTAGACCGCATATCGCCTTGATGCGGCTCGGAAAAAAATAATAAGCCCTACAAAATATTGAGCGAGAAATTATGGAAATTGCATTGAATAAAGGCGTCATTGCAGACGCTTCGACCCCGGCGGGTCGTGCTGGAATGAGTGAGAGCGAGTGGCGAGAAGCGATCAAATTCGACAGTACTGACACCGGCTGGGTGATTATGAGTATCGGGATGGCGATTGGCGCGGGGATTGTTTTTCTCCCGGTGCAGGTCGGTTTGATGGGATTGTGGGTATTTTTGCTCTCATCGGTGATTGGTTACCCGGCAATGTATCTGTTTCAGCGATTGTTTATTAATACGCTGGCAGAATCACCAGAATGTAAAGATTACCCGAGCGTCATTAGCGGTTATTTAGGTAAAAACTGGGGCATCCTGTTAGGTGCACTCTATTTCGTAATGCTGGTGATTTGGATGTTCGTCTATTCCACCGCCATCACCAACGATAGTGCTTCCTACCTGCATACCTTCGGCGTGACGGAAGGGTTGCTGTCAGACAGTCCCTTTTATGGTCTGGTACTGATTTGCATTCTGGTGGCGATCTCTTCACGCGGCGAGAAATTGTTATTCAAAATTTCGACTGGCATGGTGCTGACCAAGCTGCTGGTGGTCGCGGCGCTGGGCGTGTCGATGGTGGGAATGTGGCATCTGTATAACGTCGGTTCGCTACCGCCGCTGGGGCTGCTGGTGAAAAACGCCATTATTACGCTGCCGTTTACCTTGACGTCGATTCTGTTTATCCAGACGTTAAGCCCGATGGTGATCTCTTATCGCTCGCGGGAAAAATCAATTGAAGTGGCGCGGCATAAAGCATTGCGGGCAATGAATATCGCGTTTGGCATTTTGTTTGTCACAGTCTTTTTCTACGCCGTGTCGTTCACGCTGGCGATGGGACATGACGAAGCGGTAAAAGCCTACGAGCAGAATATTTCCGCGCTGGCGATTGCCGCACAGTTTATTAGCGGTGACGGCGCAGCGTGGGTGAAAGTGGTCAGCGTCATTCTCAATATCTTTGCTGTCATGACTGCATTCTTTGGCGTCTATTTAGGCTTTCGCGAAGCAACGCAAGGGATCGTAATGAACATCCTGCGTCGCAAGATGCCTGCCGAGAAGATTAACGAAAATCTTGTTCAGCGCGGCATCATGATTTTCGCCATTTTGCTGGCCTGGAGCGCCATCGTACTGAACGCACCGGTGTTGAGCTTCACCTCTATCTGTAGCCCGATTTTCGGCATGGTAGGGTGCCTGATCCCGGCGTGGCTGGTTTACAAAGTACCGGCATTGCACAAATACAAAGGGATGTCTCTGTACCTGATTATCGTCACTGGTTTGTTGCTTTGTGTTTCTCCGTTCCTGGCATTTTCTTGATTTACCTGAAATTTTAAGGTTTTTAATATGTTTGATTCGACTTTAAATCCGTTATGGCAGCGTTACATCCTCGCCGTTCAGGAGGAAGTAAAACCGGCGCTGGGATGTACTGAACCGATTTCACTGGCGCTGGCGGCGGCGGTTGCTGCGGCAGAACTGGAAGGTCCGGTTGAACGTGTAGAAGCCTGGGTTTCGCCAAATCTGATGAAGAACGGTCTGGGCGTCACCGTTCCCGGCACGGGAATGGTGGGGCTGCCGATTGCGGCGGCGCTGGGGGCGTTAGGTGGAAATGCCAACGCCGGGCTGGAAGTGCTGAAAGACGCAACTGCGCAGGCAATTGCCGATGCCAAAGCACTGCTGGCGGCGGGGAAAGTCTCCGTTAAGATCCAGGAACCTTGCAATGAAATCCTCTTCTCACGCGCCAAAGTCTGGAACGGTGAGAAGTGGGCGTGTGTCACTATCGTCGGCGGGCATACCAACATTGTGCATATTGAGACGCACGATGGTGTGGTGTTTACCCAGCAGGCGTGTGTGGCAGAGGGCGAGCAAGAGTCTCCGCTGACGGTGCTTTCCAGAACGACGCTGGCTGAGATCCTGAAGTTCGTCAATGAAGTCCCGTTTGCGGCGATCCGCTTTATTCTCGATTCTGCGAAGCTAAATTGTGCGTTATCGCAGGAAGGTTTGAGCGGTAAGTGGGGGCTGCATATTGGCGCGACGCTGGAAAAACAGTGCGCGCGCGGTTTGCTGGCGAAAGATCTCTCTTCATCCATTGTGATTCGTACCAGCGCGGCATCCGATGCGCGTATGGGCGGCGCTACGCTTCCGGCTATGAGTAACTCCGGCTCGGGTAACCAGGGGATCACCGCAACAATGCCTGTGGTGGTGGTAGCAGAACACTTCGGAGCGGATGATGAACGGCTGGCGCGTGCGCTGATGCTTTCTCATTTGAGCGCAATTTACATCCATAACCAGTTACCGCGTTTGTCTGCGCTGTGTGCCGCAACGACCGCAGCAATGGGGGCCGCCGCCGGGATGGCATGGCTGGTGGATGGGCGTTATGAAACCATCTCGATGGCGATCAGCAGTATGATCGGCGATGTCAGCGGCATGATTTGCGATGGTGCGTCGAACAGCTGCGCGATGAAGGTTTCGACCAGTGCTTCGGCTGCGTGGAAAGCGGTGTTAATGGCGCTGGATGATACCGCCGTGACCGGCAATGAAGGGATCGTGGCGCATGATGTTGAGCAGTCGATTGCCAACCTGTGTGCGTTAGCAAGCCATTCGATGCAGCAAACGGATCGGCAGATTATCGAGATTATGGCGAGCAAGGCCAGATAAACGCCAGGTTTTGGGTATCGTGCCGGATGCGATGCTGGCGCATCTTATCCGGCCTACGGGTTGTTTAATTCGTTAATGTTGTTGGATTTTGTAGGCCGGATAAGGCGTTTTCGCCGCATCCGGCAACCTGTCTTTACGCGGTAGCTTCATCCTCGGCTAAACGCGTTTCAGCATCCGCGACGATGGCTTCCAGCTCGCTCAACATCTCTTCATAGCCAAAATTTTTGGCGGTGCGAGCAGGTTCTTTCGCCACCACGGGCTTCGCTGGCTGGCGCTTTTTGGCCGATTTTTTACTCATCATCATCTCCCTGTAAAAACAACTAGACAGGCAAATCTATCAGCAAAGCGCGCAGTGGGGAATCGGCAACCAGCGTAATGTTAGCCTCGTCACGAATAAACGCCCCATCACCGCAGGTCAGCGCCGCTTTCTCTTCATGATGCGTAAGCGCATGAAATTTCCCATGAATCGATTGCAAATACGCGCGTGGCCCATGCAACTGGAAATTCGCACTTTCGCCTTTGTCGAGCACGATATGGTGCAGCCACACTTGCTGGCGTAATTGCAGGCTTCCCATCGCACCCTCTGGCGAGGCGATTAATTGCTGCTTGCCCATATTAAGCGCCAGTTTTTGAATCAGCGGATTCTCTCGCTGCGGGCAGGCGTCCAGCCAAAGCTGCATTCGTGTTAACGGTTTGTCTTTGCTGAGATTGTGTTCGCTGTAGCTGACACCCGGCTGGGTAGAGAGCAGCAACGCCTCACCGGCGCTGGCCTGAACATGATTGCCTTCGCTGTCGCGATACTCTGCTTCTCCATCCAGAATCACATTTAAAATATCGACTTTGGGATAGGTTCGCGGCTGAAAGGCGGCACCTGGGGCCAGCACTTCCTGGTTAAGCACACGCAGGGAGGCATAGCCTAACAATTTCGGGTCGAAGTAGTGTCCAAAGGAAAAAGTATACCGGGCCTGCAACCATCCGTAGTCTGCTTGTCCACACTGCCTGGCAGTTCGGGTAGTAATCATAATTCTTGACCTCTCTTTACTTCCTTTTATGGTAAGGGGCTGGACGCTACATTGTTAGCCAGATATTCTGCCCGGTATGTTCAAATTTCCTGAATGAGAACGAAATGGCCAAAGAAAGGGCATTAACGCTGGAAGCACTACGGGTTATGGATGCGATCGATCGCCGGGGCAGTTTTGCGGCGGCAGCGGATGAGCTGGGACGCGTGCCTTCCGCACTTAGCTACACCATGCAAAAACTGGAAGAAGAGCTGGATGTGGTGCTGTTTGACCGCTCGGGCCATCGCACCAAATTCACCAATGTCGGGAGGATGTTGTTGGAGCGAGGGCGCGTTTTGCTGGAAGCCGCAGATAAACTGACTACTGATGCGGAAGCTCTCGCGCGCGGTTGGGAAACGCATCTCACCATTGTGACCGAAGCGCTGGTACCGACACCTGCCTTTTTCCCGTTAATCGACAAACTGGCGGCAAAAGCCAATACCCAACTGGCAATCATCACAGAAGTGCTGGCGGGGGCGTGGGAACGGCTGGAGCAGGGGCGGGCGGATATTGTTATCGCGCCGGATATGCATTTTCGTTCCTCGTCGGAGATCAACTCGCGCAAGCTCTATACGTTAATGAACGTCTACGTTGCCGCGCCTGATCACCCGATTCATCAGGAGCCGGAACCGTTATCTGAAGTGACGCGTGTGAAATATCGTGGAATTGCGGTGGCGGATACCGCTCGTGAGCGCCCGGTGTTGACTGTACAGCTGCTGGACAAACAGCCGCGCTTAACGGTGAGCACGATTGAAGATAAACGTCAGGCATTACTGGCGGGGCTTGGCGTGGCGACGATGCCGTATCCGATGGTCGAAAAAGATATTGCGGAAGGGCGGTTGCGTGTCGTCAGCCCGGAATCGACCAGCGAGATCGATATTATTATGGCCTGGCGTCGTGACAGTATGGGGGAAGCGAAATCCTGGTGTCTGCGGGAAATTCCCAAACTTTTTAACGGAAAATAATATTTATTATTGTTAATAAAAAGGGGCGAAATATCGCCCCAATTCTAAGATTAATTTGAACCAAACTTCGGATCGTTTCCGTAACGATTGCTGCCAGAAGTACCTTCTGTGCAGAAAAAAACCAGAAGCACGAGCCAACCAATAAACGGAACAAAAAAGAGCAAGGCCCAGGCACCTGAACGGTCGGTATCGTGTAAGCGACGGATAGCAAGCGCAAGGACGGGAAGGAAGGTTGCCAGCAAATAAAGCATAGACAGATATGGAAGCTCCAGACCTAAAATCAATTGAATGACATTGATAATAGCGCCGACGATGGCGTTAATCAGAGTAAACATCCAGTACTCTTTACGACGTGCGCGACCAGAGAAACCAACATAATTTTTTAATACGGATAAATACCACTGCATAAAAACATCCCTTTAATTAAAAGTGACGAAAGTCTATTCCGGGTATTGTGTAAATGCTATTCGTATCTTTCTTTTTCGGATGTTATAAAGGTTTTGATATTTAAGATAAATACATGGTTATTTTTTATAGGTAATTTATATAACGACATTGAAATATTTTAAATAAACATTAGTAAATTATTCATTCATCAACATGATGATAAAAGCCGGATGAGTCAGACATCCGGCGAGCAGATTTGTTTTAAGGTTCCAGTTTTGGATCAGGTCCAAAGCGGTTTTCGCCTGGCGTACCCGCCTGGCAGTTAAAGACGATGATAATAAGCCAGCCGATAAACGGGATTAAGAATAGCAGTGCCCACCACGCCGAGCGGTCGGTGTCGTGCAGGCGGCGGAACTGAACTGCCCACCACGGTAAAAACACCAGAATACCGTAGATTGTCGTCAGGATGCCTTCGCCACCAGCGCGTTGCCAGCCTAACATTTTATCCAGCAGCCCCAGCACGAACGTAAAGATGATGTTGACCAGAATAAACATCCAGTACTCTTTGCGCCGCGCACGACCCCGGAAACCGACATAATTTTTTAGTACTTTCAGATACCAGTCCATTTTTGCCTCAATTTTGCTCAATCACTTGTTTTTAAAGCAGCAAATTAAGAATAGACGTGAATGAAATGGCAGTAAATATTCGTTCAAGGAATTAATAAAGTGCTGTGAAGGCGCGCTAAGACTGATGACAAGCGCAAAATCGCCAGATGCGCTACGCTTATCTGGCCTGCGCGGTCATTGCAACATATTGAATATAAATGTTTTGTAGGTTTGATAAGGCGTTCATGCCGCATCCGACATGAACAACATGCACTTAGCTAATTATCAGAGGCACCTCGTAAGGTGCCTTTTTTTAACCGAAGCGAACATCTCGTCCATGCGGTTCATCGAGATCCTGCCACGGACCAATTGAAATAATCCCCGTAGGGTTGATGGTCTTATGGCTGCGGAAGTAATGATTACGGATGTGATCGAAATTGACTGTTTCGGCAATTCCCGGCATCTGGTAGATATCACGCAGGAAGCCATACAGATTAAGGTAATCGCTGATGCGGTGCTTATCACACTTGAAGTGGGTCACATACACTGGATCAAAACGGACCAGCGTGGTCCACAGGCGAATATCGGCTTCGGTTAGCTGGTTGCCGGTCAGGTAACGATGCTGACCTAAAATCTGTTCCAGTCGCGCCAGCGATTCAAACACTTTCTCCACCGCTTCGTCGTAGGCTTGCTGGCTGGTGGCAAAACCAGCTTTATACACGCCGTTGTTAACGGTGTCATAAATCCAGCCGTTAAGTTCGTCAATTTTCGTTTGCAGGGCTGGTGGGTAGTAATCACCCGCTTTCGCGCCCAGCGCATCAAACGCGGTATTAAACATGCGGATGATTTCTGCTGATTCGTTGCTGACGATGGTGTGGTTCTTTTTGTCCCACAGCACGGGAACAGTAACTCGTCCGCTGTAGTGTGGATCGGCGTGGAGATAAAGCTGATACAAAAATTCATGTTGATAGAGCTTGTCTCCGGTTGCTCCCGGAAAACTATCATCAAAGGTCCAGCCGTTTTCCAGCATCAGCGGGTTCACTACGGAAACGGAAATAAACGGTTCCAGTCCTTTGAGTTTGCGCATGATCAGCGTGCGGTGCGCCCACGGGCAGGCGAGTGAAACATAGAGATGATAACGATCTTTCTCTGCGATAAAACCGCCTGTGCCAGTGGGGCCAGGAGCGCCATCGGCAGTGAGCCAGTTACGAAATGCGGAAGCTGAACGTTGAAATTTACCGCCGGTAGATTTGGTATCGTACCAGGTGTCATGCCAGACGCCGTCAATCAGTTGACCCATTTTTCTCTCCTCCAATAGCAAAAACGAGGAGCTTCCTCCTCGTTTTTTATCGTTAAGTATAGCGCGTGCTTACCACTTTTTACTCAGCAGGCGGTCGATGCTATACGCGCCCGGACCGGTAATTGCCAGCAGCAAGAATCCGCCAGAAATTGTCAGGTTTTTCATGAACATCAGCGAGTTAACGCCTTCAGCAAAGTTGCTGTGAAATAAAAATGCCGTCAGCAGCGTAAAGCCCGCAGTAAACAGGGCAGTGGTGCGAGTCAGGAAACCGAACAGGATTGCCAGACCACCACCAAACTCAAGCAGAATCACCAGCGGCAGCATAAAACCCGGGACGCCCATCGCTTCCATATATTGTTGGGTACCCGCGTAACCAGTAATTTTTCCCCAGCCTGCGGTAATAAACAGAATCGGCATTAAAATGCGCGCTACCAGTACACCAACATCTTCTAATTTTTTCATCATACTCTCCACTGCGCCACTCAGGCTGCTGATTGTTTTTTTGTGCAAGGGCGCGGTATTAGCGTCGTTGCTGTCGATGGAGAGAATCATAAACGTGGTGAATGATGATTGTTAGCAAGGAAAACTGTCAAAAATCTTCAAAAAATTTGATGGGTAAGGCCGGAATGGCTCCGGCCAGAGGGAAGTTAACCGCGAAGCTGTTGCTGCTTGAGGGTCGTTTTAACCAGACGCCAGGCGCTCCATACGCCAAAACCGCGTCTGGCCCAGCGGACCAGCATATTAGGATGGCGAATCGTCCAGATCGCCATCACGCTACTGCCAACCAGCGCCCAGGAGCGCAGACTTAGCAGCATATTCCAGCGACGATCGTAAGCGCCTGTTGCCTCCAGCCATTCACGACGACTGGCAGAAAGATCCAGCCGTTGTTGCTGGATCTGGCTAAGCAGTTGCGCCTTACGTCGTTCACGTTCGACTTTACTGCTCACGGGACTCCTCCTCGAGCAGCTGCCGATCGTTTGCCAGCTCATGGCGTGTATGGCGCAGCAAGGTGGATTTACGCGATTTACGTAACGTCCAGATACCGCCAATCAGTGCCAGTAGCAGCAACACCACGGTGGTGGCAATCATCGCATTCAGGCGATATTGCGGATCAACCGCCCAAATAATTAGCACCATCAGGCTCATAAGACCAAATGCAGCGAAAAGCATCGTCAGGCCCAGCATCAGTAAAAGTTGAAAGAGATTCGCTTTTTCCTCTTCCAGCTCCACCACCGCCAGCCGCAGACGTGTTTCCACCATTTCAACCATGATGGAAACAATTCGCTGCCCGATGCCCAGAACGCTTTTACCGGGCCCTTGCGCGTGATGAGTGTCCGCCATAATTAACGACGCGACAGCAGAACGCCGAGCACTACACCGATTGCAGCGCCAATGCCCACGCCCGTCCATGGATTTTCACGCACATACTCATCGGCACGCGCCGCCGCGACACGGGTTTGTTTGGCGATGGCATCACCGGTTTCACCCAGGCGATAACGGCTCTGTTTCAGTGCCTGCTCCGCTTTGCTACGAATCTTACTCAACTCTTCTTTCGACTTCTCGCCAGATGAGCTAAGCACCTCTTCCAGCGTATCGGAAAGGGATTTCAACTCAGCACGCAGATGTTCCGTAGTGTGTTCTTTCGACATAGTTTTCTCCAGGTGAGTAAGTAGTGACTATTGTGAGTTAGTAGTCGCGCGCTTCCAGCATTTTCAGCTCTTCCTGCGCTTCTGCCAGTTTCCGTTCGCGTTTGGCAATCTTATCGGCATCGCCTTTTTGCTTCGCCTCGGCTAAATCTTGCTGGCGTTCCGCCACCTCATCTTTCTGCTTTGCGATTTTCTTCTGATGATCGGCACGCAGCTGGCTATCTGAACAGTTGGCCCGGACTTCACTCAGGGCTTTATTCAGACCGTCAATACGATTCTGGTTTTGGTGTTTTTCGGCATAGCTGATCTCCTTAAGGATATTTTGCTCCTTTTCCTGACACAGGGTAGTGGCATAACTACCAGCACTAAGAGCAAAAAGAGAAACAGCTAAAGCGATGCGGTATTTCATTCTTGAACCTTCCATTGTGATTCGGACCTATTACAAAGGAACGATTGTCCAGACAACGAAGCGGTAGTGTTAACCACCGCCTCATTAATCATAGACAGTTACGGTGAAATCACCAAAGTGAGTGATCTGTTTCGGATAACAGGAAGTTATCCGAAGCGATGAGAGTTATCCCGTAGCCGGGTCAGCCACTGCATAGCCTGACTGTTATTGTCCTGCTGCGCAATGATGTAGCCTTGGGGCAATGTTCTGTCGAGGACCGCTTTTGCAGCGGCGCTCTGGTCGCTGGAGTCAAAGGTAATTAACAGAGTGTCGTTTTTGGGGGTGATACTTTTGAAAGGAATGCCATGAGCGTCAAGGTGATGCCAGATTGAAAAACCGTCTGGCATCGTTGTGCCTTGATGAACGGCACGAATCGCCAGCGTAGACTCTTGCTGGCGAACCGCGGACCAGGCCAGCAACAGCGTGCCGACCAGAAGTAAAACAGCGCCGGACCAGGCTAGCTGGCGAAGCGACATGCGAGGTATTTGCATCCCTTACCCCCGATTTCCATATTTCTTTTTCCATAACACGACCAGAGAACCTGCCAGGCCAAACACCAGCAGCACCACCGGGAGCAGCATCAGGCATGACATCAGCTGGTCCTCGTACTTTAAAAATACCGGCGTTTTGCCGAGCATGTAACCCAGAGTTGTCAGGATCAATACCCACAGCAGACCGCTCATCCAGTTGAAAAACTGAAAGCGCGCGTTATTCAGCCCTGATAACCCGGCAATCGTCGGCAGCAGTGTTCTGACAAACGCAATAAAGCGACCAATTAACAGCGCCGATAAACCGTGTTTATGAAAAAGATGGTGTGCGCGTTGATGATAATGCGCGGGTAAATGAGATAGCCAGTTTTGTACGGTGCGGGTATTGCCCAGCCATCGCCCCTGAATATAGCTGACCCAGCAGCCGAGGCTGGCGGCAACGGTCAGCAGCAGAATCGTTTGCGGATAGCCCATCGCGCCTTTCGCAATCAACACGCCGACCAATACCAGTAAACTGTCGCCCGGTAAAAAGGCCGCCGGAAGCAAGCCGTTTTCAAGGAACAAAATTACAAACAAGACAAAATACAACATGCCAATCATCGATGGATTGGCCAGGGTTTCAAAATCCTGCGCCCACAGGGCTTGCAGCAATTGGGTCAAAAGTTCCATTCATTATTCCTGGTGAATCGGTTAACGCCACGCTGGTTTTAAAAGATGCACTACCGCAATGTTATTGCTGTTTTGGTATGTTCTGCGGGTTTGATACATCAACACAGCCTGAACTATTCCCTGTTAAATCGTGAGATAAGAAAGCATTCAAAAACATAAATTCAAATTGAATCTAATTGTAACAAAGGTCAACGTTGTTCGTTATCAAAATTACATGTCCGTGGAGTCTGATTTTGCTGAATGCAGGGGAGGGTGGCGAGAGGATTTACACAGGCTGACACTTTATACTTTTCGCTTACCGACGAGACAAACAGGCGCATTGCAGCGCCTGTCGGACAGGAATTTCATTTACTGCCGCTGGTGGCTGTATCGAGATGCACCACCGGGTTTTCGGCGAATAGATAGCGGTCGGCATTGAACTCGAAGTCGTCGCTGGTTTCGTTGAATAACATGATCTTGGTGTTTTCCAGGTGCTGCCACATTGCCAGCTTAGCAGCATGAGGATCTTTGCGAATCAGCGCCTTGAGGATTTGATCGTGGTCATCACACCAGTTATCGACGGTACGGGAATCAATGTGTTCGTGCAGTTTTTTCCAGTACGGGTTATGGCTACGCTGGGTCCACATTTTTTCAACGATAGCCGCCAGGGCGGAGTTCTGCGTCGCCAGGGCTACCTGAATATGGAACTGCAAATCCCACTCGGAATCACGGAAGCATTGTTCGCCGCGCGCCTGCTCCTGGATGGCCATCAGTTTCATGATGTCCTGTTTCGTTACCTGAGTTGCTGCGAACTCGGCAATATTACTTTCGATGAGTTGGCGAGCCTGGAGTAACTCAAACGGACCGTAATTGGCGAATTCCATATTATTGTCCGCCGCCTGCTGATGGCGCGGCTGGTTGGAAACCACGTGAATACCTGAACCTTTACGCACTTCGACATAGCCTTCAACTTCCAGCATGATGATGGCTTCACGAACTACCGTACGGCTGACGTTCTTTTCATCGGCAATAAAGCGCTCAGCAGGCAGTTTATCACCCACCAGATAGACGCCCTGTTCGATGCGCTCTTTCAGGTCAGCGGCAAGTTGTTGATACAAACGGCGTGGTTCAGTGATTTCCATATGCGCTCCAGGCATGATACGGCAGACTATATTTGTTATACCACTTTTGCGAGTTTAGCTCTACTCGCAGTGATGAAAAAGCCGCCTGAGAAGGCGGCTTTGAAGGGAAACTAAAACTTACACGAAGCGTTAATGTTGCGGTGCGGGATCGTTATGTGTTTCCTGCGCCACCTCAATCGCCGGTTTGTTCTGCAATACGGTCCAGATAACCAGCGCACCCAGCAGGTCAAATACTGCCAGAACTGCGAACAGCGGGCTGAAGCCGATGGTGTCAGCCAGTGCACCGACAACCAGCGCAAACAGCGTACTTGCCAGCCATGCGGACATCCCGGTTAAACCGTTCGCCGTTGCCACTTCGTTACGACCAAACACGTCGGAAGAGAGCGTAATCAGCGCGCCAGACAGTGCCTGGTGGGCAAAACCACCGATACACAGCAGCATAATTGCGACATACGGGTTGGTGAACAGGCCGATCATACCCGGGCCAATCATCAGCACTGCACCCAGCGTTACGACCATCTTACGGGAAACGATCAGGTTCACACCAAACCAACGCTGGAACAGCGGCGGCAGGTAACCACCGAGGATACAACCGAGGTCAGCAAACAGCATCGGCATCCAGGCGAACATCGCGATCTCTTTCAGGTTAAAGCCGTAAACTTTAAACATGAACAGCGGGATCCACGCGTTAAAAGTACCCCAGGCCGGTTCTGCCAGGAAACGCGGCAGCGCGATACCCCAGAACTGACGGTTACGCAGGATCTGACCAACGGACATTTTCTTCGCCGTGCTCACCTGGTGCTGGGCTTCCTGACCATTAATAATATAGTCGCGTTCTTCATCGGTCAGATGCTTCTGGTCGCGCGGATGTTTATAGAAAATCAGCCATGCCATTGCCCAGATAAAGCTCAATGCACCGGAGATGATAAATGCCATCTGCCAGCTGTGCATCACGATTGCCCATACCACCAGCGGCGGCGCAATCATCGCACCAATCGAAGAACCTACGTTAAAATAGCCTACTGCGATGGAACGCTCTTTCGCCGGGAACCATTCGGAGCTGGCTTTCAGACCCGCCGGGATCATCGCTGCTTCCGCGGCACCGACCGCACCACGAGCAACAGCCAGGCCACCCCAGCTACCTGCCAGCGCGGTTGCACCACAGAACACGGCCCACAGCACAGCAAACATTGCATAACCGATTTTCGTACCCAGCACATCCAGTACATAACCCGCTACCGGTTGCATGACCGTATAAGCAGCAGAATAGGCTGCGATGATATAGGAATACTGTTGGGTGGAGATGTTTAACTCTTCCATCAGAGTTGGCGCAGCTGCCGCCACAGTGTTACGCGTCAGGTAACCAAGCACGGTGCCGAGCGTCACCAGTGCGATCATATACCAACGTAACCCTTTAATTTTACGCATGTAAAACCTCATCGTTTTGTTATATCCGCAGGAAGCGCGGCCATCATCCCGCCAGAGGCTGAAGATGTTAGTTACGACCGGGTAACCGAAAAAAAACCGGCACGCCCCGAACGTTGCCATGAAAGTTTCGTGCTAATTCGGCTTCCGTACCGGTTAACCCGATTCATCTAACAAATGAGTGAATCGGCAATTTGCATTCCGTCGACTTATGATTTGCGACGGCAGAAAGATAACTTGTCATACAACTTTAAAAGGTGAGAGCCATCACAAATGTGCGAATATTTGTAGGGACATTACCTGACGACAGTGAGGCCAGTACTGGCGCGGCCTGCAGCGAGATTTACCACTTTAAGAGTAATTTTTTTAACTACGTTTATTGATCTAACTCACGAAAATATCTTCGGACTCTGGAAATTGGTGTGATAACTTTGTCAGCATCGCACCATAAGCAAGCTAGCTCACTCGTTGAGAGGAAGACGAAAATGACTCCGTTTATGACTGAAGATTTCCTGTTAGATACCGAATTTGCCCGCCGTCTGTATCACGACTACGCAAAAGACCAGCCGATTTTCGATTACCATTGCCATTTGCCGCCGCAGCAGATTGCTGAAGACTATCGTTTTAAAAACCTGTATGACATCTGGTTGAAGGGCGATCACTACAAATGGCGCGCTATGCGTACCAACGGTGTGGCTGAGCGTCTGTGTACTGGTGATGCGTCTGACCGTGAAAAATTTGACGCCTGGGCGGCGACTGTTCCGCACACTATCGGCAACCCGTTATACCACTGGACGCACCTCGAACTGCGTCGTCCGTTTGGTATCACTGGCAAATTGCTTTCTCCGTCAACTGCCGATGAAATCTGGAACGAATGTAACGAACTGCTGGCGCAGGATAACTTCTCCGCGCGCGGCATCATGCAGCAGATGAACGTGAAAATGGTCGGCACCACCGATGACCCGATCGATTCTCTGGAGCATCACGCAGAGATCGCCAAAGACGGCTCTTTCACCATCAAAGTGCTGCCGAGCTGGCGTCCGGACAAAGCCTTTAACATCGAACAGGCGACCTTTAACGACTACATGGCGAAGCTGGGCGAAGTTTCCGATACCGACATTCGCCGCTTTGCTGACCTGCAAACTGCCTTGACCAAACGTCTGGATCACTTCGCCGCTCACGGCTGTAAAGTGTCTGACCACGCGCTGGATGTGGTGATGTTTGCTGAAGCGAACGAAGCGGAACTGGACAGCATTCTGGCGCGTCGTCTGGCTGGCGAAACCCTGAGCGAGCACGAAGTGGCACAGTTCAAAACTGCGGTACTGGTGTTCCTTGGTGCCGAATATGCACGTCGCGGCTGGGTACAGCAGTACCACATTGGCGCGCTGCGTAATAACAACCTGCGTCAGTTCAAACTGCTGGGGCCGGATGTAGGCTTTGACTCCATCAACGACCGTCCGATGGCGGAAGAGCTGTCTAAGCTGCTGAGCAAGCAGAACGAAGAAAACCTGCTGCCGAAAACCATTCTCTACTGCCTGAACCCGCGCGATAACGAAGTGCTGGGCACCATGATCGGTAACTTCCAGGGCGAAGGTATGCCGGGCAAAATGCAGTTCGGTTCCGGCTGGTGGTTTAACGATCAGAAAGACGGTATGGAACGTCAGATGACCCAACTGGCGCAGCTCGGTTTGCTGAGCCGCTTTGTCGGTATGCTGACTGACAGCCGTAGCTTCCTGTCATACACCCGTCACGAATACTTCCGCCGCATTCTGTGCCAGATGATTGGTCGCTGGGTGGAAGCGGGCGAAGCACCGGCGGACATCAACCTGCTGGGTGAGATGGTGAAAAATATTTGCTTTAACAATGCGCGTGACTACTTCGCCATTGAACTGAACTAAGGTCTGGGGTTGATATGCAATACATCAAGATCCATGCGCTGGATAACGTCGCGGTCGCTTTAGCGGATTTGGCTGAAGGCACAGAAGTCAGTGTCGATAACCAGACTGTTACGCTGCGCCAGGATGTTGCTCGTGGACATAAATTTGCGTTAACGGATATCGCAAAAGGGGCCAACGTCATCAAATATGGCCTGCCGATTGGTTATGCATTGGCGGATATTGCGGCGGGGGAACACGTTCACGCCCACAATACGCGCACGAATCTGAGCGATCTGGATCAGTATCGCTATCAACCTGATTTTCAGGATCTGCCTGCGCAAGCGGCAGATCGTGAAGTGCAGATCTATCGTCGCGCTAACGGCGATGTCGGGGTGCGTAACGAGCTGTGGATCCTGCCAACCGTGGGCTGTGTCAACGGCATCGCGCGGCAGATCCAGAACCGTTTTCTGAAAGAGACCAACAACGCTGAAGGTACCGACGGCGTGTTCCTCTTCAGCCACACCTACGGCTGCTCACAGCTGGGCGACGATCACATTAATACCCGCACCATGCTGCAAAACATGGTGCGCCACCCGAACGCAGGCGCAGTGCTGGTGATTGGCCTGGGCTGTGAAAACAACCAGGTTGCCGCATTCCGTGAAACGCTGGGCGATATCGATCCTGAACGCGTTCATTTCATGATCTGCCAACAGCAGGATGATGAGATCGAGGCCGGGATCGAGCATTTGCATCAGTTGTATAACGTGATGCGCAACGATAAACGCGAGCCAGGCAAACTCAGCGAACTGAAGTTTGGTCTGGAGTGCGGTGGTTCTGACGGTCTTTCTGGTATTACTGCTAACCCGATGCTGGGGCGTTTCTCTGACTACGTGATTGCTAACGGCGGTACTACCGTACTGACCGAAGTGCCGGAGATGTTTGGCGCAGAGCAGTTGCTGATGGACCATTGCCGCGACGAAGCAACGTTTGAAAAACTGGTCACCATGGTCAACGACTTCAAACAGTACTTTATTGCCCATGACCAGCCGATCTACGAAAACCCATCACCGGGGAACAAAGCGGGCGGTATCACCACGCTGGAAGACAAATCACTTGGCTGTACCCAGAAAGCGGGTTCCAGTGTCGTGGTTGACGTGCTGCGTTACGGCGAGCGTCTGAAAACGCCAGGGCTGAACTTGTTAAGTGCGCCGGGTAACGATGCCGTAGCGACCAGCGCCCTGGCGGGTGCGGGCTGCCATATGGTGCTGTTCAGTACTGGTCGTGGCACGCCGTATGGTGGATTTGTGCCGACGGTGAAAATCGCCACCAACAGTGAACTGGCGGCGAAGAAAAAACACTGGATCGACTTTGACGCGGGTCAGCTGATCCACGGTAAAGCGATGCCGCAGTTGCTGGAAGAATTTATCGACACCATCGTTGAGTTTGCCAACGGTAAGCAAACCTGTAACGAGCGTAACGACTTCCGCGAACTGGCGATCTTCAAAAGCGGCGTAACGCTATAAAGTCGAAATGAGTTGTTAATAAAAAACGGCGTTTCATAATGTGAAGCGCCGTTTGTTTTTCCATACCTGCTAAGGATTTATCATGACCGCGTATTGGCTGGCCCAGGGCGTGGGTGTCATCGCCTTTCTGATTGGTATCACAACATTTTTCAATCGTGACGAACGTCGCTTCAAAAAGCAGCTTTCGGTCTATAGCGCCGTTATTGGCGTACATTTTTTTCTTCTGGGCACCTATCCCGCTGGTGCCAGTGCCATCCTTAATGCCATTCGTACATTGATTACCTTACGCACGCGCAGCTTATGGGTAATGGCGATTTTTATTGTGCTGACTGGCGGAATTGGCCTCGCGAAGTTCCATCATCCTGTCGAACTATTGCCGGTTATCGGTACGATTGTCAGTACCTGGGCGCTGTTCCGCTGTAAAGGGCTCACCATGCGCTGCGTGATGTGGTTTTCAACGTGTTGCTGGGTGATTCACAACTTCTGGGCGGGGTCGATAGGCGGCACGATGATTGAGGGTAGTTTTCTGCTTATGAATGGCCTGAATATCATTCGTTTCTGGCGGATGCAGAAAAGGGGAATTGATCCGTTTAAAGTAGAGAAAACCCCTCCCGCCATAGACGAAAGGGGTTAAACAATTAATTACGCAGGGCGCTATTTGCCAGACGATCGTCTTCTGCCTGGCAAGCTGCCGCAGTGAATAGCACGTCAGTTGAAGAGTTCAGCGCGGTTTCGCAAGAGTCCTGCAATACGCCGATGATAAAGCCGACGGCAACCACCTGCATGGCGATATCGTTCGAAATACCGAACATATTACAGGCCAGTGGGATCAGCAGCAGAGACCCCCCCGCCACGCCGGATGCGCCACAGGCACACAGAGAAGCCACTACGCTCAACAGCAGCGCTGTGGGCAGATCGACCGGGATACCCAGCGTATTAACCGCAGCCAGCGTCAACACGGTAATGGTGATTGCTGCGCCTGCCATATTGATGGTGGCACCCAGCGGAATAGAAACGGAATAGGTATCGCGATCCAGATTCAGCTTTTCACACAGCGCCATATTCACCGGAATGTTCGCCGCAGAGCTGCGGGTGAAGAAGGCATACACGCCGCTTTCGCGCAGGCACAGCAGCACCAGCGGGAACGGGTTACGACGAATTTTCCACCACACCAGCAATGGGTTAACCACCAGCGCCACCAGTAACATACAGCCAACCAGCACGACCAGCAGTTGCGCGTAGCCCCACAGTGTGGAGAAACCGGTGGTTGCCAGGGTAGAAGAAACCAGCCCAAAAATACCGATCGGTGCGAAGCGAATGACCAGTTTCACCATAAAGGTGACGGCATTCGACATATCGTTGACCAGGTTTTTGGTGGTTTCGTTACCGTGACGCAGTGCGAAACCGAGGCCAATTGCCCACACCAGGATCCCGATGTAGTTACCTTTCAGCAGCGCGTCAATGGGGTTGGAAACCATGCTCATTACTAGTCCGCGCATCACTTCGACAATGCCTGACGGCGGCGAAATATCACCCGCGCTACTGGACAAGTGCAGGGTAGAAGGGAAGGCAAAGCTGAAGACTACTGCGGCCAGAGCTGCAGAGAAGGTGCCCAGCAGATAGAGGAACAAAATAGGACGGATATTGGTTTTCTGCCCGTGCTGGTGGTTAGCAATAGATGCCATTACCAGCATCAGCACCAGGATGGGGGCAACAGCTTTCAGTGCGCCGACGAACAAAGTACCTAACAGACCAACAGCTTCCGCCGCGGGTTTTGAGATCCATGCCAGAAGAATCCCCAGAACAAGGCCGACCAGGATTTGTTTTACCAGGCTGCCATGAGCCAGACGCCGGAATAGCCCCGGTGAACGTTGCGTAGTCATTTTTCGATCCTTTCATTGTGTTGTCGCACATCCCTGGTGCGTTCTGTCGACGCATCTTTCAGGATGTAACAAAGTGTTTGCAAGGTCGAGTATAAGGAAAGTTACAGCTTCGGGAAGCGAAAAATGCTGGATTTTAAAGGGAGGTCATGTTTTGCAACTTAATGGTTACATTTATTTGACATAAACAGAGGGAAGGACTGGCTACTAAGGCTGATTAGATAACATATGGGCAAAACTATTTGGAATATGAGAACGGTTGCGCTCCTTTAATGTGTTATGCCATATAAAGTCACTGGCGCAGGGAGCGCGCAGGGGGCGGCCAATCGCCGCCGCCCCTTGCACCCCCAGGCTCTGGCGAACAAAATCGCCGCTGCGCGGTTCCCTCAGCTTATCCCTTGCGGCTACCGGGTCGGGCGCAAGGGAACGCTTCGGCGATTTTGACGCCACCAACACCCGTGCGGTCTTTTTGTAAAGAGCTATAAGCCGATTACATAATTAATAGCTCACCTTTGTCTGGAATGAGTTATCTCTAGTAATGGCTTAATATACAGCGGATCATTCTCCCCGCTGCTTATCATGCCGATAATTCACCCAGGCGTTGATAATAAACGTCATCACCAGGATGCCAAACACCACGCCCAGCGAGACGGCGATTGGAATATGGTAGAAGTCGACAATCAGCATCTTGATACCGATAAACACCAGAATCACCGCCAGGCCATATTTGAGCATCGAGAAACGCTCTGCTACGCCCGCCAGCAGGAAATACATCGCACGCAGGCCGAGGATCGCAAACAGGTTTGAGGTCAGCACAATGAACGGGTCAGTGGTCACGGCGAAGATAGCCGGAATGCTATCCACGGCAAAAATCACGTCGCTCAATTCCACCAGAATCAGTACCAGCATCAGCGGTGTGGCGTACAGCAATCCATTCTTACGCACAAAGAAATGCTCATTGTCGATGGTGTCGGTCATACGCAAATGACCGCGTAGCCAGCGCACCAGCGGCTTGTCGCCAATGCCTGATTCATCTTCATGGGCGAGCGCCATCTTCACGCCGGTAAATAGCAGGAAGGCACCGAAGATATACAGGATCCAGTCGAACTGCGAAATCAGCCAGCTGCCTGTGAAGATCATGATGGTACGCAGAACAATCGCCCCGAGCACGCCATACACCAGCACGCGACGTTGTAATGCCGCCGGAACGGAGAAATAGCTGAACAACATCAGCCAGACAAAGACGTTATCGACCGCCAGCGATTTCTCAATCAGATAACCCGTGAGAAAGGCCAGTGCCTGTGGATCGGCAACGGCGCGACCTTCGGTTTGCACCAGATACCACCAGAAAGCGGCGTTAAACAGTAACGACAGCGTCACCCAGACCAGCGACCAGGCCGCAGCCTGTTTCATGGTCATGGCATGTGCCCCACGACGCCCCTGCAACAACAGGTCGATAGCCAGCATAATGGCGACAACAACAGCGAATCCGCCCCATAGCAACGGCGTGCCGACAGTATTCATAGAAGTTCCTTACACATAAAAAAACGGCCAACGTCGGAAGACGTCAGCCGCTGCTTTTTATGCATAGACCTCGCCTTCCGGCAAGGTCTCACTTACAACAAAAAAGGAATACGTCTGCGTATTCCTTTCGGGTTGCCCGGTGACCGGATGTGGTTTTTCACACATCGTAATGACGATCAACCGGCAATGAAGTTACTCCCCTTTGCAGGTAACAAAGTATGACAGACCATTCAGCCAGTCAATGGTCTGTTACATACCTTTTACACTGTTTTACTTTGGCAATTATAGTTTTACGCTATCTGCCGGAAAAATCACCCCAGTCTGGCGGCGGATCTCGGTCAGCAGTTTGGCGGTGATGCGACTGACCGCCAGCCCTGGATGATCCACCAGATGCTCATCCACCAGGGTAGCGAACAGCTCTGCTTCGTAGAGCATGGTATTAATATGCTGCGGCTGGGTGAGATCCTGCATCTGGCTGCCACGCGGCACGAAGCACACTTTCTGGCATTCAGACAGTTTTTCAATCACCAGCGATCCCGCTTCGCCCTGAATCTCGCTTGCCAGGACAGAATCACTGACCTTTGAGTGCTGCAAGGTGACGCTGAAATCACCGTAATCCATCACCACCACGCCGTGGGCATCTACACCACTTGCCAGTAAACTGGCGGTTGCCTGCACGCTTTTCGGCTCACCAAATAACGCTACCGCCGACGCCAGGCAGTAAAAGCCGATATCCATAATTGAACCGTTAGAGAATGCCGGATTAAAGGTGTTGGGATTCTCACCATCCAGGTAACGTTGATACCGCGAGGAATACTGGCAATAGTTGAAAAAGACTTTCCGCAGTTTGCCTACTTTCGGCAGCGCCTGGCGCAGCAAATGAAAGTTCGGCAGGCTGGCTGTTTTAAATGCCTCAAACAGCACCACCTGATTTTCCCGCGCACAGGCAATGGCGGCATCCACTTCCGCCAGATTCGACGCCAGCGGTTTCTCGCAAATCACATGAATTTTGTGACTAAGGAAAAGTTGTGCCTGGGAAAAGTGCAGGGAATTCGGGCTGGCAATATACACCGCGTCAATGGCATCGCTTTCCGCCATCGCTTCCAGCGAGGTAAACAGATGCTCGACAGAAAAATCATTGGCGAAGTGCTGAGCCTGCTCAAGGCTGCGGGAATAAACGGCGGTTAACTTGTATTTACCGCTCTCATGGGCGGCCTCGACGAACTGGCGAGTGATCCAGTTCGTACCAATCACAGCGAAACGTATCATAACGCGTGGATACTCCATAAAGGGATTCTGTCGTCAATGTAGCACGCCTTTTTCATCTTCGACGTGCGCAGATACGCATTATTCTTTCGCCGGACAGCCATGCTCACTAAACGGCCCAATCATGATCAATGGCCCGAGATATTTCGGCTGGCGATGGAGGATTTTGGCGTCAATCACCGCGCTGACACGAGCGAGTTTCTCCCGCAGTTGAGTATAAAAACCATGCTTCATATTGAGGTCTGGCGCGTTAAACCCGATAGCGTCGATACCGTACTGTTTTGCCAGCCAGATGGCGCGTTGGTTATGAAATTCTTGCGAGATAATGGTGATATGGTTTTCCCCAAACACCTTTTTGGCACGCACCACTGAATCAAGCGTTGAGAATCCGGCATAGTCGCAGAAGATCACTTTCGCCGGTACGCCTTTAGCGATCAAAGCCTGCTGCATACCTGATGCTTCATCGTAATTTTTACGTCCGTTATCGCCACTTACCAGCAGCCATTTCACTTTTCCGGCGTGGTACAACGCTGCTGCGGTATCAATACGTCGGGTAAAGTAGCGATTACCCGGTCTGGCCCCCAGCAATAAGCCCACGTTACGCGCCGGAACGACGTTGACGTCGCTCCAGGTCAGCTGTTTGCTGGCGTTGACCATTACGCGATCGGCGATAAAAATGGTCGCTCCTGCCACAAGTAACAGTAAGCAGGCAATCTTTAGAGTCCGGCGAGAAAAACAAATACGGAGAAGAAGGCGGGCAAATGCGCGCAGCATGGTCGTTATCCTTAACGAAAGGGGGGAGGTCGATTTTAGGCGCTAAAGAAAGAAAAGATAACGCCTGACATCATTTTCAGATTTTGTCCTGCCCAAGCGACAACTGGGTTAGCCACAGTCGGGTGTCGAACTCAAGCTGGTGGTACTGGGGTTCCATATGACAGCACAACTGGTAAAACGCTTTGTTATGCTCTTTCTCCTTCAGGTGCGCCAGCTCGTGCACCACGATCATGCGCAAAAACGGTTCCGGCGCGTTGCGAAACACGGTAGCGACGCGGATCTCTGCTTTTGCTTTCAGCTTGCCGCCCTGCACACGAGAAACAGCGGTATGTAACCCGAGCGCGTTTTTTAGCACATGGATCTTATTGTCATACATCACTTTATTGATCGGCGGGGCATTACGCAGAAACTGATTTTTCAGATCCTGAGTATATTGCCAGAGGGCTTTATCGGTGGCGTAGTCGTGTGTTCCCGGATAGCGTTTTGCCAGCACATCGCCCAGACGCTGTTCGTTAATCAGTGTTCGCACCTGGGAAAGTAGCTGCTCGGGATAACCCTGAAGATAAGTAAGATTGCTCATAACCGCCCACGAAAAAGAGAAAAAGGGTATACTCACGCACCCTTTTCAGGGGCAATGTCGAAATTTTATCATTCAGGAGGGCCGATGAGCCACTTAGACAACGGTTTCCGTTCACTGACACTACAACGTTTTCCGGCGACGGATGACGTTAACCCGCTACAGGCGTGGGAAGCGGCGGATGAATATTTGCTGCAACAGTTGGACGACACAGAAATCCGCGGCCCGGTGTTGATCCTGAATGATGCCTTTGGTGCGTTAAGCTGCGCGCTGGCGGAACATAAGCCGTACAGCATTGGCGACTCATACATCAGTGAACTGGCGACGCGCGAGAATTTACGCCTCAACGGGATTGATGAGTCGAGCGTGAAGTTTCTCGACAGCACCGCCGACTACCCGCAACAGCCGGGTGTTGTGCTGATCAAAGTGCCGAAAACACTGGCATTGCTGGAACAGCAACTGCGTGCGCTGCGCAAAGTGGTCACGTCGGATACACGTATTATTGCCGGTGCCAAAGCCCGTGACATTCACACTTCCACGCTGGAACTGTTCGAAAAAGTGCTCGGCCCGACCACCACCACGCTGGCATGGAAAAAAGCGCGCCTGATTAATTGCACTTTCAATGAACCGCCGCTGGCCGATGCGCCGCAGACCGTTAGCTGGAAGCTGGAAGGTACTGACTGGACTATCCACAACCATGCGAATGTCTTCTCCCGCACCGGGCTGGATATTGGCGCGCGCTTCTTTATACAGCATCTGCCAGAGAATCTCGAAGGTGAGATTGTCGATCTCGGTTGCGGTAATGGCGTTATTGGTCTGACGCTGCTTGATAAAAATCCGCAGGCGAAAGTGGTGTTTGTCGATGAATCACCGATGGCGGTTGCTTCCAGCCGTTTGAACGTTGAAACCAACATGCCAGAGGCGTTGGATCGCTGCGAGTTTATGATCAACAACGCGCTCTCCGGAGTGGAGCCTTTCCGCTTTAATGCTGTGCTCTGCAACCCGCCGTTTCATCAGCAACATGCGCTGACCGATAACGTCGCCTGGGAGATGTTCCACCACGCCCGCCGCTGCCTGAAAATCAACGGCGAACTGTATATCGTTGCCAACCGTCACCTGGATTACTTCCATAAACTGAAGAAGATTTTCGGCAACTGCACCACTATTGCGACGAATAATAAATTTGTGGTGCTGAAAGCGGTGAAGCTCGGGCGTCGTCGATAAGGTTGAGAACAACCTGCCGGATGCGGCGTGAACGCCTTATCCAGCCTACGTTCAGAACGTTACCCGTAGGCCGAATAAGATGCGTTGCATCCGGAGCTTCAAATAACGATTTAAATCTCCAGCGCCAGCCGTGTTCCCTGGGCAATTGCCCGTCGTGCGTCCAGCTCCATAGCCACATCGCAGCCGCCAATTAAATGCACCGTTTTCCCGCTATCAATCAGCGGCTGCGCCAGCGCGCGGTTTGGCTCTTGCCCTGCGCAGATCACCACATTGTCCACTGCTAATACCTGCGTTTCGCCGTTGATCACCACATGCAGCCCGTCATCGTCGATCTTCTGGTAACTTACGCCAGGGATCATTTTCACGCCGCGCGAGAGCAGGGTGGTGCGATGGATCCAGCCGGTGGTTTTGCCTAACCCCTGTCCCGGTTTGCTGGCTTTGCGCTGGAGCATCACAATCTGCCGTGGGCTACGAGGGATCTGCATTCCCTGCGGGCTTAAGCCACCAGCCTGTTGTAGGCTGCTGTCGATCCCCCACTCATTACAGAACCCGGCGATATTCTGGCTGGTGGATTCGCCCGGCTGACTTAAATACATCGCCGTGTCAAAGCCAATCCCACCACAACCCATGATGGCAACTTTGTTGCCCACCGGCGCTTTGTCGCGCAGTACATCGAGATAACTCAATACCTTCGGATGATCGATCCCGTCGATGGGCGGAGTGCGCGGCACGATCCCACTGGCGAGGATCGTTTCATCGAACGCCTGTAACTGATCCGCCGTCACGGTGTGATTGAGTTTTAGCGTCACGCCCGTCACTTCGATCATCCGGTGGTAATAGCGCAGCGTTTCGTAAAACTCCTCTTTGCCGGGGATCTGTTTGGCGATATTAAACTGCCCGCCGATCTCGCTGTGGGCATCAAACAATGTTACCTGATGCCCACGCGCCGCCGCGTTAATGGCAAACGCCAGCCCAGCAGGTCCCGCACCGACCACCGCCAGATTTTTTTTCTGCACGGCGGGAAGGATTAGCATTTTGGTTTCGTGGCAGGCGCGAGGATTCACCAGGCACGAGGTGACCTTGCCAACGAAGATCTGATCGAGACACGCCTGGTTGCAGCCAATGCAGGTGTTGATCTCATCGGCTCGCCCTGATTGCGCTTTTGACAGCAGCTCCGCATCCGCAAGAAACGGTCGCGCCATCGATACCATATCGGCATCGCCGCGCGAGAGAATATCGTCGGCAACCTGCGGATCGTTAATCCGGTTGGTGGTTACCAGCGGCAGCGAGACGTGGTTTTTCAGTTTGCGCGTGACCCAGCTAAATGCGCCGCGCGGCACGGGCGTGGCAATGGTCGGAATACGTGCTTCATGCCAGCCAATGCCGGTGTTGATAATGGTCGCGCCCGCCGCTTCAATGGCCTGCGCCAGCTCTACCGTTTCGGCAAAAGTCCCGCCGCCTTCGACCAGGTCGAGCATCGACAGTCGGTAGATAATAATGAAGTCGTTGCCAACGCGTTCGCGTACCGCACTCACCACTTCAACGGCAAACCGCATCCGGTTGTGGTAATCGCCGCCCCACTGGTCACTGCGCTGATTGGTGCGCAGCGTCAGAAATTCGTTGATCAAATACCCTTCGGAACCCATCACCTCTACACCGTCGTATCCTGCCTCCCGTGCCAGTTGCGCGCAGTGGGCGAAATCGTCGATCAGTTGCAGGATCTCTTCATGGGTGAGTTCGTGAGGAATGAAACGGTTGATGGGGGCCTGCAATGCGGACGGTGCGACCAGATGCGGTTGGTAGCTGTAGCGCCCGGTATGCAAAATTTGCAGGGCTATTTTGCCGCCTTCCTGATGTACGGCTTCGGTAATGGTGCGATGGTGTGGGATCTGGCTGGCGTCATTGAGCATTGCGCCGCCTTCCATGCCAACGCCTGTTAAATCTGGTGCAATGCCGCCGCTAACAATCAGCGCCACGCCGTGACGGGCGCGTTCGGCATAAAACGCTGCCAGCCGTTCAGCACCGTCCGGGTATTCCTCCAGCCCGGTGTGCATTGAACCCATCAACACGCGGTTTTTTAACGTGGTAAAACCTAAATCCAGCGGGGCGAACAGCGACGGGTAGCTCATAAAATTGTTCACTATGTAAAATAATTGTTATGTGGTCGGATGAGTTCTAATTTAGCCGTCGCCGGAGAAAAGGGAAAAGGGGAGTGCGGGGTTTGTGATGGGATTCAAAAAGAATACGCCCGGTGGTAACGCCGGATGCGACGCTTGCCGGGCCCTATCCGACCTGGGGGATTGCACATGTAGGGCGGATAAGGCGTTCACGCCGCATCCGCCAGTGGCGAGGTGCAGACGCCGGATGCGACGCTTGTCGGGTCTTATCCAGCCTACGGGAACGAACATGTAGGGCGGATAAGGCGTTCACGCCGCATCCGCCAGTGGCGAGGTGCAGATGCCGGATGCGACGCTTGTCGCGTCTTATCCAGCCTACGGGAACGAACATGTAGGGCGGATAAGGCGTTCACGCCGCATCCGCCGGTGGCGAGGTGCAGATGCCGGATGCGACGCTTGTCGCGTCTTATCCAGCCTACGGGAACGAATATGTAGGGCGGATAAGGCGTTTACGCCGCATCCGCCAGCCGTTGCAAATTATTGCTTACGGAAAAAATCGTTATACAACATATACAAATGCGCGGCACTCCAGGAGAAATTTGGTGCGCCTTGCTGCGCGCCAGTCAGCGGGTTGTAATTCTCCTGAATTGGGCCATCGGCGGTTAATCCTTTGGCATGCCGGAAGAACGTATCCGCCAGCTTCAGGGCATCATCGCGATAACCGTAACGCTCCATCCCTTTCAGACCAAACCAGAACTGATCCACCCATACGCGCCCGCGCCAGTAGATATCCGCGCCAAAGGCCGGGTTGGTTAACGCTGCCGTTCCCAGCGGGACAAAGGTGTTGAACTCTTTAGGATCGAGCATCACCTTCACCACCGCGTCGGCATTGGCCTGCGTTGCCGCACCGTTAAACAGCGGCGACCAGCCTTCCGGCCCTTTACCGCGCTCAACAATCGGTTTGCCCGCGCAGCCGTTCGCCAGCGGTTTATCTTCAATACGTACGTCATAGAAGTACTGCGTAGCCGGGTCGAACATACAGGTGTTGATGTAGTCCGCGAGCTGCTGTGCCAACTGGCGATAGCGCTTAGCCTCTTCCGGTTTACCGAGAATCGTCGCCATCTCCGCCAGATAATGGTTATCGCTGTACATATAGCTGGCCTGATCCACCGACTCCTGCAATAGCGAGTACCCCAGCAACGTTCCGTCCTGACTGCGGTTTTCGGCGAATTTCACCGTCCAGTCGCTACGTTTGCCGCCGCTTGCGACATATTTATCCAGCTGTTCTTTGTCGATAAACCCAAAGACGGCGGCATCATCACGCCCCGATTCCCACGATGCAGCAACCTGTGCCGGAATTTCCAGACTGTCGTACTGGCCTTTCTCCACCACGCGGGCGTAGTTGTTCAGCCCAGACTGCGTCTCTTCTTTGTCGCTTTTCTTCACCGTAAACAGCATCTCGCCGCTCTCAGTGTTGTGGGCTTTGTCGCGGGTCGCGCCATATTCCTGCACGCCGTTGCCGTTGTGATCGCGGTTACGTAACCACCAGTCGTGATAGGCCACCAGTTTCGGGTACATCTCTGCCACCCAGGTTTTATCCTGGGTGACGTTGTACACTTCCATCACCGACCAGGCGGCAAGGCTGGGTTTGGTATTTCGTTCGTTCCAGTTGCCACCATCGCCACCACGCTCGGGGCTAAGATTCCACGCTATCAGGTCGGGGACAAAGCCCACATCCTGCGGACGCACGCTGTCGCCAGGCTGGATCTGCCAGGAGAAGACCGCGCGGATATTCTCTTTGGCGATGTCCGGATTGAAATGCGCCATCGCAAACGCCTGCTTCCAGGTATCCCACGGCCAGGTCTGATTGCCGGAGAACCAGCGCCCGGTCACCGACGGCGTGACGGTGTTGTATTTCACCGCGCCGCCAGGCGAGCGCCAGTTACCGTTGAGCGTTTCGATCGCTTTCACCGCGACGCGCGTCTGTTCCGGCGTCGCATCCGGATTGGTTAACCCTTTCTTCAGATACTCTTCCCAGCGTTGCTGCGAGGCGGTGAGATAAAACGCCGGACGCGCCAGAATATCGCGGATCTGCATTTGCTCTTTGCTAACTTCCTGAGCGGTCAGCAGATGGGAATAGGTGGTATAGAGCGTCGTCGAACCGTTGATATGCGCCTTACTGGTAAAGCGATTACCGTTGATTTCAGTCTGCACCGGCAGGGATTTATGCACCTGATATTCCGATTCACCGGAGGTCAGCAGATCCCAAGTGGCGCGCACTTTGCCAAAGGTGACTTTCAGGCCATCACGGGTGGCGCTGATTTTGCGCTGGTAGTCAGGGTATTCGCCAGCAATGGTTTTATCGGAAAGCGGTTTCCCTTCTTTCGCTTCCAGTTTTTCCAGCAGTTCGCCATCCCACACCAGATCCAGCGGTTTATTGCTGATGATTTTAGTTTCCAGTAGTGACGTGCGCGGCGTGGCGAAGCGCAGAGTCATTTCGACCTGCACATCTTTTGCTGTCAGTTTTTGCACCAGCGCGCCGGGAATACTGTATGCCTCCAGCGTGAAGTCGACTTTCTTGCCGTCCTGCCAGACGGTCAGTCGGTCGAAATTGCTGGCCATAAAGTTGATGTACTCTTCCGTCAGCAGCGCAACGCCTGGAAAACCGCCCATGGTGTTAGGGCCGTCTGGCAACAGATGACCATGCCAGGCTCCGAGATCGAAAAACGGATTAAAACGCTGGTGATCGTCGTAATCGTAATCCTTCATGTACTGCGGCGCGCCAGTACGGTTAATCACGTTTTTATAATTGTCGGCGTCAGCGGCATGGGCGGAAAAACTTATCAGCAGAGCGCAGGTTACTGGCGTTAAAATAGTTTTTATTTTCATGAAATTACAGTCCTTATTACCAGTAGAAATATTGCATCAGGAAGATTTGGTCGCTGGGATCGTTAGAGGCATTTTTCATGTAGAAGCGGCTATCAAAAGCCGTTGCGAAACGTCCGCCGCCGTATTCGTACCAGATACCAAACTGCATGAAAGAGGTGGTTTCATCGTCAGCGTGGTCAGGGCGATGTTTGGCGTAGGTGTAAGCGGTGGAGAGATAAACGCCCTTTAATGCTTCATACATGGCGCTCACCATCATCCCACTTTCACTTCCCGGTACGTCCAGCCCGTCGGCGCGTCCGGTATGGTGCCAGGCGCGAGCGGCAAAGTTAGGGGTAAGCAGGCCCGTGAGATAGAGTTGTCCTGTGCCGTCGGTGATTTCCAGACCGTTCATCCAGGTGATACCTTCGGCAAGGTCATACTGGATGTAACCGTTCATCATTGCCGGATAGGTGTATTTGTCGTCGTAGCGATCGTACTTGCCAAAATGTAGCCATGCTTTGCTTTCGTCATGATGTCCGGCAGGTGTGGCGGTGACGCTATAACGAAAGTTGCCGCTTAAGTTCTGCACCTTCAGCGCGGTCATAATGTCGCGGGTATTGGGAATGACGTAGCCCAGATCGGGTGTGAAGTCGCCCCACCATTGTAGGTCATCCAGCGAGGAATCCTGACGCAGACTGAGCATGATTTCGGTGCCATCATTGGTACGATAACCGCCATAGAAACGGTTAATCCCACCTTCGAAACCACCCCAGCTATGGTCAGGCACCCAGGCATTACCGTCGTGGTCGGCCTGCACGGTCCAGCCTTCGCCGTAAATCAGGCCGAACCAGGAGCCGTACTTCATCTCCAGGCCACCTTCAATATAGGTGCCGTCGCTGTATTTATGTTTATTCTCACCCTCTAAATCCATATATCCACCAAGCCCTAATTCGCCGTAAAAACGAAATGAAGGAGAAGATGTCGAGGTAATTGCGGGTGTTTTTGTGTCGTCATGTTCTGCCGGACGTGCTTCTTCTCCTGCCGCAGAAAAGGCGTAGCAAAACGGCAGAGCAAGTAATGCTCTGCATGGTGCAGTGATTAATTTCATTGTGTTAATCCATGAGCTAAAGAAAAAGTACAACCTTTTATCGTTGTAATTATAAAAATATAAAGGCAGAAACTATTTTCCCTCTCCTCATCCAGGAAGAGGGAAAATGCCTGCTCATTTTTTATTATTCTGCTTAATCAACATTGCTGGCTGGCGTCGCTTCAATATGGCGCTCTTCAGCCGTTAATCCCTTTATATATTTACTGTATTTCCACCACGCAAAGCCAAGGAAGATAACAATACCGCCGACGTTATAAAAAATGATGGTCAGAATATTCGCGCCAGTCGGGAATGTCGAAGCGACAAACCCTACGGCAAATATCGCAATCAGCATTGAAACAACGATAATACCGGTGCGGCGGGAGCCCATACGGAAATCGCGTGGCAGGTGATCTAATTTGGCGCGTAAATTCAGGTAAGCCAGCATGATGAATAACGGCGGAAGCATGGACGCTGCGGCGGTCATATTAATAATAGTATTCATCAGATCCTGCACGGTATTGGAACCGAGCATCGGGATAATCATCAGCGGGATGACGATCAGGAACTGGATCCACGCTGCGCGCGCCGGAACGCCGTTTTCGTTAAGTTCGACGGTTTTCTTACCAAAGATGCCTTCCGGGATTTCGGAGAAGAAAATTTTCACCGGCGTTGCGGTCCACATCAGCAGGGAACCGAACATTGCGGTAAAGGACACCAGACCGACAAAGCGATTCATTAACGCTTCCGGTAGACCAAAATACGCCGCCATGCCGTGGAATACCTGCACCGATCCGCCGGTAAATTTCAACTCTTTGCTGCTGACGAAGACGTTAATCAGCACCGAGGAGACGGAATATAGTACGCCGATAAAAATCCCGGCGAGGATGATCACTTTAACGAACGATTTCGAACCGCCTTTGACGTCGTTAACGTACACCGCGACGGACTCTGCGCCACCTGCGGCCATAAAGATCCAGGTGGTAACGCCGAGGAACGCCCAGTTGAAGTTCGGGATCATCGCGTCAACGGTGATCGGATCGGCAGGCTGTACGCCGCCAACCAGTGCCGTACCTGCCAGTAAAATGTAGGAGAGCGTTAACAGCAGCATCAGCGTTGAAGTGACGGAGGTAATTGGCCCCAGCATTTTCGCCCCGTTGGTGGAAACCCAGGTAGAGAAGGCGAACAGCACCATACTGATAATGGTGGTGGCAACCGGCGTCATAATATATTCGTAGCCGAGGAAGGCATACGAAGCATAAGCAATAACGCGCGGCAACAGCGAGGTGAAAAAGAACAGGTTTACGAACCAGTAGGTATAGGCAGTAATAAATGCCCAACGTCCGCCCAGCGAACTTTTTACCCACGCGTAGACACCGGCTTCTGAGTTTTTATTTAACGAAACAAATTCTGCGATGATCAGACAGAAGGGAATAAAATAAAAAATCGTCGCGAGGAAAAACATCGGTGCCGAGGCCAGTCCAAGCTCAATATTATTATTGATAACGTTGTTAAAGCTGTAAACGGCGGCAAAAGTCAGCGAGAGCAAGCCGAATTTGCCGATTGTATTACGTTTGGTATCAGACATAACACATCTCCGAAAATGAGTAGGGTAGCGGTGGCGGCAAACTCCTTTTGCCGCCGTAGTTGTTATTTGTTATGGAAATAACCATCTTCGATGGTGACTTTGAGAACCACTTTTTTGACCGCGTTATTGCAGATAAACCGATATGCTTCATGGATATCGCAAATAACGATTTGCCCTTCGTGGACCTCTACGGTTTCTCCGCAGCCTTTTAAATATTCGCGGTCAGTTTCGTCACGATAATATTCCACTACCTGTAATGTCTCTTTCGGCGCATATTCAATTTTTTGCTGCCCTTGCAGGTAGTAATGCACTTCAAAATAGCGTCGATGCCCGGTAAATAGCGCATCGGTCGCGGAGTCTGTCTCCACGCGGTAAGTCAATGAGTCACCGATGGAGTGGGCGACGCCAGGCTGAATGTTGTCGATATTTTCAATCGCTTCAACGCAGCGTTGCCACTTCTTACCAGAGGCGTAAATCTGGCGGAACTGTTCTAAGTTATCGATGATCCTCATTGCTTATTCTCGCTGTGCAAATTCGTGGAAAAGAACCCTGCGCCGAACTCATACGACGCCAGGCTTTGCGCGGTAGCTTCTCCGCCAGAAACCGGCAGCAACGTAAAGCCGTAGCTGAAGTCACGGAACCAGACGCGCCAGGAGTCCAGCACCTCGCTGCCCCAGGAGTTTGAGCCGAGGCCAAGCAGCTGGTGGTCGAGATTCAGTGTGATGTCATCGCTGCGCTGCAGCTCGTTACAGTGCTGGGCAGCGTGGATGTTTTCCTGGGTATAGTGCCAGGCGCTGAAGTTAATTGGGCGCTGCGGAACCACCAGCAGACCGTTGCCGTGGCGGTTAGTCAGTGCCGTCCAGCGGACATGCTGACGGTTACCGTTGTTCTGCGGGAAGGGATAGTTCTCGAACATGGCATCGACGGTGCTGCGCCAGATATCGATGATGTTAGCCTGCTGGCTGTCGGCGTAGTTTTCGCCCGGTCCACGACCGTAATACGCCACCTGATCGTATTCGCCGTTAATCCCCATGGTGAAACCGATGCACGGAATGATGTGCGGATAGTCGCCGTAACGCTCGCCGGAAAGCGCCACGTTAACCTGGCCATCTGCAGCGATGCGCCAGATGTAGGTGCAGCGCATCCCGAAGTCAAACACCGGCGGTGCTATAACCGTGCGGCTGATGATCAACACTTCACCATCGCACTGTTCTACGGCAAAGTCGCGCAGATGTTCCTGCATGATCTGCAAATGATTCGGTTGCCACAACCCTTCGTACTCCTGCTTGTGGTTGTCGATCATCGGCTTGAAGAAGTTGATCTTTGGCTCGCGGGTCAGCAGCGACTCGCCATTCACCTGCCAGGATGTTGGTTTGCCACTCATTTTTGAGAAGGTGATCGCGAAGTTGTAGCCGCGAACGGTGCAGCTCAAACGATCGTCCTCCAGCGTCAGCGGACGCGCATTATTTGGTGCGAAAGGCACTGGCTGCGCGGTGTTTTCCTTCAGCGGGAACTGATAAGTGGCTATAGGGTGTCCGGCTTCGCTGTAGCGGGTGCGGGAATCTTTGGTCACCATAATGTTGAGGAACGCTTCGCGGGCGTCCAGCTGCGGCAGCGTGATCTGCAAGGGGGCTTCGCTGTTCGGCGCAACGTCGCGCAGTTTAATCTGCTGCGTCGCGAGCGTTTCACCTTCGGCGCGCACCTCTGCGTGCAGGGTGTAGTCATCAAGCGTGGTAAACCACAGTTTATTTTCGACTTTCAGCTCGCCGCGAGTCAGATCCAGCGCGTGGATTTTTACCGGCGCGATAACCTGTTTGTACTCTTTCAGGCCTGGTCCCGGCGTCTGATCGGAATAGATCAAACCATCAAGACAGAAGTTATAGTTGTTGGGATAGTCGCCGTAGTCGCCGCCGAATTTATACCAGACATTGCCGTTGTCATCCTGCGCCTGGATCCCGTGGTCGCACCACTCCCAAACATAATGTCCCTGAATACAATCGTGCTTATAGAAGACGTTCTGGTACTCCGTCAGCCCGCCCGGTCCGTTCCCCATCGCATGAGCATATTCACAGATGATGCGCGGCTTCGGATGCGGGTATTCACCAAACTCATTCATCAGCGGCACGCGGGTGTACATGGTGGAAATAATATCGACCACTTCAGCATCGCGATCTTCTTCGTAATGCACCAGTCGCGTGTCATCCAGCGCCTTCGCTGCGTGGTACATCGCGCGGATGTTACAGCCATAGCCGGATTCATTGCCCAGCGACCAGATGATGATCGACGGATGGTTTTTCTGCGCGTGAATATGGCGAACAATGCGCTCGACGTAGACTTTTTCCCACTGCGGATCGTCGGTAATACGGCTGATATCGCCGACATTAGCAAAGCCGTGCGATTCGACGTCGGTTTCCGCCATCACAAACAAGCCGTAGATATCACACAGTTCGTAAAAACGCGGATCGTTCGGGTAGTGAGCGGTACGCACGGAGTTGATGTTGTGCTGCTTCATCAACTGGAGATCTTTCTCGACGCGATCCATTCCAACGGCGCGGCCTTTGCGATGATCGTTGTCGTGACGGTTGACGCCGTGCAGCATCACATAACGGTTATTGATCCAGAACAGACCGTCGCGCACTTTGATATCACGGAAGCCAACGCGTTGTGGTACCACTTCCAGAACGTTGCCGTTGGCGTCTTTCAGCGTCATGACCAGATGGTAAAGATAAGGGGATTCTGCTGACCATTGCTGCGGCTGTTCGACAGTAAAAGCAAAGCTGGCGCTGGTCAGTTTTTCAATTGCCAAATGATCAATGGCGCTGCTGTGCACCACGCTTTCGCCATCAAACAGGGTATATTCCAGCGTCGTGACGACAGGGGAGGCGGCGAGATTTTCCAGCACCACTTCGCAGGAAAGCGTGGCATCGCAATAGGCTTCGTCAAAGTCGGTACGAACGGTGAAATCGTTAATATGTGTTAGTTGTTTTCCGATCAGATAAACATCGCGGAAGATCCCCGCCGACCACCACATATCCTGGTCTTCCACGTAGGTAGAGTCCGCCCACTGCATCACGCGCACACACAACAGGTTGTCGCCGGTTTTAACCATCGCGCTGATGTCAAACTCTGCGGTCAGGCGACTGCCCTTGCTGAAACCCACATACTGACCGTTAACGTAGACTTCAAAATAGGTTTCGACGCCGTCAAATTTAATCAGCGTCTGTTTACCCTGCCAGCCGTCACTGAGGGTGAAAATACGTTGATAGGCACCGGTTGGGTTATCGCTGGGAACAAACGGCACATCGATGGGGAACGGAAAACCTTCGTCGGTATATTGCAGTTTGCCGTGACCTTCCATTTGCCACATGGCGGGGACGGTAATATGCCCCCAGTCAGCCATTAACTTAGAGGTGAAGGCTTCTGGCACTTGCAGCGGATGGTCAAAAAAGTGGAAATTCCACTGACCGCTTAAGGGCAGAAACAGGCTGCTCGTTTCGCGGGCAAAGGTACGCGCCTGCGCAACAGAATCATATGAAAAAAAGTACGCACGCGGCGCAAGTCGGTTTTCGTGGGTGAGCTGAATGTTTTCCCAGCGATTCATAGGGCCTCCCGGTAGAGAGAAATCGGAACCATTCATGGTGATGGTAGTTTGTGTAATTGCTGGGGAGTTTAGTAAAATTTTTACTAAAAAGTAGCGGGTAAATGCATTTACTTTAACTGGATCACGAAAATAAACGGCAGCACTGCCCGGCAAAAACGATTGCCGGACAGTGTGTAAGGGGATTTAACGGGTCGTGCCGCGCAGTTTTAATTTGCTGGGAACGAAGACTAACAGCGGCAGCGCGCGACCATCGCGGGCTTTTTCATACACCAGGTTTACGCCCTGGCTTCCCATCATTTCGGAATGGATGCGCACGGTGGAGAGCGGCGGAAAGGTAAATCGCGCGGTGGGGATATCGTTAACGCTGATAAGCGAAATATCCTGTGGGATGTTCAGGCCACGTTCATGAATTGCCCGCAGTATGCCGATAGCAATGGAATCGGAAGCAACAAACAGTGCCTTCGGATAGTCTTCCCGCGCCAGCATCTGTTTTGCCAGTTCATAACCCGACGAACTGGAAAAACCGCCGCGCCAGATATCCTCTTCGCGTACTACTTGTTTCAGACGGCCATATTCCGCAAAGGCGACCTCACGAATATCCGCCTTGCCAGGCTCATCTTCACCGCCAATAAAACCAATGCGATTAACGCCCTGGTTGATATAGAAGTCGATGATTTCTTTACTGATGCGTGCCAGATCGATATCCACCGCATCGTAACCGCTGCCGGGTTCGTGAAAGTCGATAAAACAGATATTGTCGGTCAACGCACAGGCGGCGGCGCGCAGGGCGGGCGTGGGTTTGCCGACAATTAAAATACCGGTGACGTTTTTAATGTCTGGTAATCCGCTGTGTTCATAACAGTTGGTCAGTTCGATTGCCAGCTTTTCGCACTGAGTTTCAATGCCGTGGCGGATCGCCAGATAGTAAGGATCGTTGATCTCCAGCTCCTGCTGGTAGCTGTAGATAGCCAGAATATGGTGTTGGTTGACTGCGCCTGTCTGTAGTTTACGGGCGCTACTGGTCTTGTACTCCAGCTTTTCGGCGATCTCGAGAATGCGATGTTTCGTCTCTTCTTTCACATTCAATGTCGGATCGTCATTTAAGACCCTGGATACTGTCGCCAGGGATACGCCAGCTTCGATTGCGATGTCTTTTAGTGTTGCCATGTTTACCTTTTTTACTTTCCCTGATGTGCGCTTCCATTGTAGAGGAAGTGCTTATCGGGTCACCTGTTTTCAGTAAATAAAGCGCGTTTCTTTGACGCTGTAACGGTAACACAGCGGCTTACGAATGTGATCACGCCTGCATTCTCCATTTTTAGCCTACAGGATTGAGAAAAACTTTTGCTATAGTTTAGTAAAATTTTACTCGAAGGGAGGAAGCAATGGAAACCGTGGCTTACGCTGATTTTGCACGTCTGGAAATGCGCGTCGGAAAGATTGTGGAAGTGAAACGCCATGAAAACGCCGACAAGCTGTACATCGTACAGGTTGATGTGGGGGAAAAAACACTGCAAACCGTGACCAGCCTGGTGCCGTACTACAGCGAAGAAGAGTTGATGGGAAAAACGGTGGTGGTCTTATGCAATCTGCAAAAAGCGAAAATGCGTGGTGAAACGTCGGAATGCATGCTGTTGTGTGCGGAAACCGATGACGGCAGTGAAAGCGTGCTGTTAACGCCGGAGCGGATGATGCCTGCGGGCGTACGTATCGTATAAAAAGATCGGATGGCGACGTCGTATCGCCATCCGATTTGATACTACGCTTCTTCGACACTTACTCGCATGGCCGCCAGCGCCTTACGCGCCGCTTTGATCACCAGTTCACACTGTTCAATGGTCAGTGTCAGTGGCGGTTCAATGCGGATCGTTTTGGCGTTATTGAGCGTTCCGGCCACCAGTACGCGCTGGCGGAACATCTCGCTGGCAAAGTTATAGCCGATTTCGTTATCAACAAACTCAATCGCCATCAACATCCCTTTACCACGCGCTTCCTGTACCAGATCGGGATATTCCCGCGCCAGTTGACGGAAACCGTCCAGCAACATATCGCCTTTTTGCTCAGCCTGAGCCGGTAAGTTCTGCTCCAGCAACACATTGATGGTCGCCAGCGCCGCCGCACAGGCCAGCGGGTTGCCGCCAAAGGTGGTGGTATGCAGGAACGGGTTGTCGAACAGAACTGAGAACACCTCTTCAGTGGCGATGGTTGCGCCAATCGGCATCACACCGCCGCCGAGGGCTTTTGCCAGGCACAGGATGTCCGGCTGTACGTTCTCATGTTCGCAGGCGAACATCTTGCCCGTGCGCCCCATGCCCGTTTGTACTTCATCGAGGATCATCAGTGCGCCGAACTCATCGCACAGCTTACGCACGGCGGTGAGATAGCCCGGCGGCGGCAGAATTACGCCACCTTCGCCCTGAATCGGTTCGAGGATCACCGCGGCCACATCATCACCGGTTTTTTTGCACTCATTAAGAGCCGTGCGCATGGCTTCGATATTGCCAAACGGCACATGACGGAACCCTGGCAGCAGTGGCATAAACGGTTTGCGGAAGGTCGATTTCGCCGTGGCCGACAGCGCGCCAAGTGATTTACCGTGGAACGCGCCGCTGGTGGCAATAAAAGTAAATTTGCCGCGCGGCGACTGATAAGCCTTCGCCAGCTTCAGCGCCGCTTCAACGGACTCGGTGCCGCTATTACAGAAGAAGCTGTATTTCAGTTTACCGGGCGTTAGCGCAGCAAGGGTTTTCGCCAGCATCGCCCGTAACGGATCGAGTAGCTCCTGGCTGTGCAGTGGTTGTTTCGCAAGTTGATTCTGTACGGCGGAAACCACAACTGGATTACGGTGCCCCACGTTGAAAATTCCAAAACCTCCCAGGCAGTCGATAAACTCCTGTCCCTGGGTGTCGACAAGCGTATTTAAACCTCCCGCTTGCCACTCTACGGCTCCGTAATCCCCGCCGGCGGTAACAGATTTGCGATACTCTAAAAACCCCGGATTGACATGCTCTTTGAAGTATTCAATCACCTCTCGGTTAAGTGCTTTCATCTCCTCATGATCCAGCGTTCGCTTTTCAATGAGATTCAGGGCGTGGGCGCTGCACGCTAAAGCCGATGCGCTCGAAGGTAACCTGTTCAAAATATGCTCCGGAGGCTCGCGTATCACATGATACCGATTTAAGTATTGCAGGGATTGCGCCACTCCGGCTGCGATCGCGAAAATCGGGATAAACACAAATGTGGTTATCATTTGCGCAATATTTAATGCTATTTGTTAACATCCGTTGTTATTTTGCACGGTTTTTGTCGGGTATGGATTTGATAATTGCTGCGCAAATGCACGTTTTCAGGGCAATAATTGCCTGATTTTTGGGCAAGATAATTAACGTTTTCGTATAGTAACAGAGTGAAAGTATTTTAAATCAACGAATTAGATTTGTGCTTTAATCGCAAATTGCGATCTAAATCAAATTAATCGGTTAAAGATAACCGCAGCGGGGCCGACATAAACTCTGACAAGAAGTTAACAACCATATAACCTGCACAGGACGCGAACATGTCTTCTCATCCGTATGTCACCCAGCAAAATACCCCGCTGGCGGACGATACCACTCTGATGTCCACTACCGATCTGCAAAGCTATATCACTCATGCTAATGACACTTTTGTGCAGGTGAGCGGCTATACCTTGCAAGAGTTACAGGGGCAGCCGCACAACATGGTGCGTCACCCGGATATGCCAAAAGCGGCGTTTGCGGATATGTGGTTCACCCTGAAAAAAGGGGAGCCCTGGAGCGGCATCGTGAAAAATCGCCGCAAAAATGGTGACCATTATTGGGTGCGGGCCAATGCGGTACCGATGGTGCGCGAGGGAAAAATCAGTGGCTATATGTCGATTCGTACCCGGGCGACGGATGAAGAGATCGCGGCGGTGGAGCCGCTGTACAAAGCGCTGAACGCCGGACGTACCGGTAAGCGTATTCATAAAGGCCTGGTGGTGCGTAAAGGCTGGCTGGGTAAACTGCCTTCATTACCGCTTCGCTGGCGGGCGCGTGGAGTGATGACCCTGATGTTTATCTTGCTGGCGGCCATGCTTTGGTTTGTTGCTGCCCCGGTGGTGACGTATATCCTCTGTGCGTTAGTGGTATTGTTGGCAAGCGCCTGTTTTGAATGGCAGATTGTCCGCCCGATAGAAAATGTCGCCCGTCAGGCACTGAAGGTGGCGACCGGAGAGCGTAATAGTGTTGAGCATCTGAATCGCAGCGATGAGCTGGGGCTGACATTACGCGCGGTAGGGCAGCTTGGCCTGATGTGCCGTTGGCTAATTAACGATGTCTCAAGCCAGGTGTCCAGTGTCAGAAACGGCAGTGAGACGCTGGCGAAAGGCACCGATGAACTGAACGAACATACCCAGCAGACAGTTGATAACGTTCAGCAAACGGTGGCGACCATGAACCAAATGGCGGCGTCGGTGAAACAGAACTCTGCCACAGCGTCGGCTGCCGATAAACTGTCAATCACCGCCAGTAATGCGGCAGTGCAGGGCGGGGAGGCGATGACCACGGTGATCAAGACAATGGACGATATCGCCGACAGTACCCAGCGCATTGGCACCATTACTTCGCTGATTAACGATATTGCGTTTCAGACCAATATTCTGGCCCTGAATGCGGCGGTGGAAGCGGCGCGTGCCGGCGAACAGGGCAAAGGTTTTGCAGTGGTGGCGGGGGAAGTGCGTCATTTAGCCAGCCGCAGCGCCAATGCTGCCAACGATATTCGCAAGCTGATTGATGCCAGTGCTGATAAGGTGCAATCCGGTTCGCAGCAGGTACACGCCGCCGGACGTACGATGGAAGATATTGTGGCACAGGTGAAAAACGTCACCCAATTGATCGCCCAGATTAGCCATTCAACGCTGGAACAGACCGATGGGCTTTCCAGCCTGACCCGTGCAGTGGATGAGCTTAACCTCATCACCCAGAAAAATGCCGAGCTGGTGGAAGAGAGTGCGCAGGTGTCGGCGATGGTGAAACACCGCGCCAGCCGACTGGAAGACGCGGTGACGGTGCTGCATTAATCGGTATGCCGGATCCGGTATTTGATACACGATGCCTGATGCGATGCTGGCGCATCTTATCAGGCCTACGGGGTGTGTAGGGTACGCCGCATCCGGCAATCGGTGATTAATCCAGTTGCGTAATATCAAAAGCGGCGCGGTCGATCACCGCAATGATCTTTTTTATTTGTGCATCAGTGATATCGCTCTGGTTGACGCGTAAATCCAGCACCGCTTTAAAATTATCCAGCGCCCGCTTCATTTGCGGGTTCTGGCGCAGCGCAGCACCAACGCAACGCGCTTTGATGCGTTCTTCAATCATCTCCACCTGTTCGCGGTTTTCTTCCAGCCACTGCGCGCCTTGTTCGGTCAGCGCAATCTGCTTCTTACCTCCTTCCTCTTCGCGGATGGTAATCAGCGACTGCTCCTGCAGAAAATCCAGCGTCGGGTAGATGACGCCCGGGCTTGGGGTGTAATTCCCCTGGGTTAGATTCTCAATCGCTTTAATCAATTCGTAACCGTGGCTGTCATCGCGCGAGAGAATATCCAGAATCACCAGACGCAATTCACCGTGACCAAAGAAACGTTGCCGACGACCGCCGCCGCGACCGTGGCGACCACCGCAACATTGACCGTGTTCATGCTGGTGACCGTGTCCGCAGTGCTCGTGTTCTGACTTCTCACCTTTGCAGCAGCCCTCATGGCGTGGCTGGCCTTCATGTTTACAACACCCTTCGTGATGATGGCTCATATCAGCCTCCTTTTGCTTAATTAGATATATCTAATTTATATCTGATATGAGCACTCTTGCAAGAATAAAAATGATTTTTAAATGTGGACTCATCTCACACGTAGGCCGGATAAGGCGTTCACGCCGCATCCGGCGTTGAGTAATGATGCCTGAGAAGAGGCGGTTCGTCTTATCAGACTCTAGACATATCAGTTCTACAAATCGCTTGCATTTATCATGATTAACAATCATTATCATTTGCGAAAATTATTTAGATATATCTGATTACCATCACGAAGGCGATAACAATGAATAACTCCCCCCGCTACCCGCAGCGCGTTCTCAATGATCTGCGGTTCCGTGAACTGACTGTGCTACGCGTTGAGCGTATCAGCGCCGGTTTTCAGCGCATTGTCCTTGGCGGCGAGGCGCTGGACGGTTTTACATCGCGCGGCTTTGACGATCACAGCAAACTCTTCTTTCCTCAACCTGACGCTCACTTTGTGCCGCCAACGGTAACGGAAGAGGGCATCGTCTGGCCGGAAGGACCACGCCCACCGTCGCGTGACTATACGCCACTGTATGACGAACTACGCCATGAACTAGCGATTGATTTCTTTATTCACGAAGACGGCGTCGCCAGTAGCTGGGCAATGCAGGCCCAACCGGGCGATAAACTTACGGTGGCAGGTCCGCGCGGTTCGCTGGTGGTGCCGGAAGATTACGCGTATCAGCTGTATGTCTGCGATGAATCCGGAATGCCCGCATTGCGCCGCCGCCTGGAAACGTTGAGCAAACTTGCCGTTAAACCGCAAGTTAGTGCGCTGGTTAGCGTGCGGGATAACGCCTGTCAGGATTATCTCGCGCACCTTGATGGTTTTAATATCGAATGGCTGGCACATGATGAGCAGGCGGTAGATGCGCGTCTGGCGCAGATGCAAATCCCTGCCGATGATTACTTCATCTGGATAACCGGCGAAGGTAAAGTCGTTAAGAATTTAAGCCGCCGCTTTGAAGCGGAACAGTATGACCCACAGCGGGTACGTGCAGCGGCTTACTGGCACGCAAAGTAACTGATATATAAAAAGAAAAAGGCTGACGATTTCTCGTCAGCCTTTGCTATATCTGGTGGCCCCTGCTGGACTTGAACCAGCGACCAAGCGATTATGAGTCGCCTGCTCTAACCACTGAGCTAAGGGGCCATGGTAGCGGATTATAAAGTAACTCCGTGTCGCAATCCAGCCATTACCGCGCGCCTGCTGTTTTTATAAACAATGTATTTTCAATCCGTTATACTTTTCCTGGTGATGTTAGAAAGGAGTAAATATGGTTGAGGATATTTTGGCTCCAGGGTTACGGGTCGTGTTTTGCGGTATCAACCCTGGGCTTTCATCCGCCGGGACTGGTTTTCCCTTTGCTCATCCGGCAAATCGCTTCTGGAAGGTGATATATCAGGCCGGGTTTACCGACCGTCAGTTGAAGCCGCAGGAGGCACAGCATCTGCTGGATTATCGTTGTGGCGTCACCAAACTGGTAGACCGTCCAACGGTGAAAGCCAATGAAATTTCAAAGCAAGAGCTACACGCAGGTGGGCGTAAGCTGATTGAAAAAATTGAAGATTATCAGCCGCAAGCGTTGGCGATTCTGGGCAAACAAGCATATGAACAGGGATTCAGCCAGCGCGGTGCACAGTGGGGGAAACAAACGCTCAGCATTGGTTCGACGCAGATTTGGGTGCTGCCAAATCCCAGCGGTTTAAGTCGCGTTTCACTGGAGAAACTGGTTGAAGCGTATCGCGAGCTGGACCAGGCGCTGGTGGTGCGTGGGCGATAAAAAACGCCACCGAAAAGGTGGCGTTTGTGCAAAGGGACAGGTGCCGGGTGCGGCGTAACGCCTGATCCAGCCTACCGATTAATCGTCCAGGAAGCTACGCAGCACTTCAGAGCGGCTCGGGTGACGCAGTTTACGCAGCGCCTTCGCTTCGATCTGACGGATACGTTCGCGGGTAACGTCGAACTGTTTACCCACTTCTTCCAGCGTGTGGTCGGTGTTCATATCGATACCGAAACGCATACGCAGAACTTTCGCTTCACGCGCGGTCAGGCCAGCCAGCACGTCGTGTGTTGCCGCACGCAGGCTTTCGGTGGTCGCAGAATCCAGCGGCAGCTCGAGGGTGGTATCCTCGATGAAATCCCCCAGATGCGAATCTTCATCATCACCAATCGGCGTTTCCATGGAGATTGGCTCTTTGGCGATCTTCAGCACTTTGCGGATCTTGTCTTCCGGCATCAGCATCCGTTCAGCCAGCTCTTCCGGCGTCGGCTCGCGGCCCATCTCTTGCAGCATCTGGCGAGAAATACGGTTGAGCTTGTTGATAGTCTCAATCATATGCACCGGAATACGGATGGTGCGCGCCTGATCCGCGATAGAGCGGGTGATCGCCTGACGGATCCACCAGGTTGCGTAGGTGGAGAATTTGTAACCACGGCGGTATTCGAACTTATCAACCGCTTTCATCAGACCGATGTTGCCTTCCTGAATCAGGTCAAGGAACTGCAAGCCACGGTTGGTGTATTTCTTGGCGATAGAAATAACCAGACGTAAGTTCGCTTCAACCATCTCTTTTTTCGCACGGCGGGCTTTCGCTTCACCGATAGACATACGACGGTTGATATCTTTAACCTGCTCGATGGTCAGGCCGGTTTCTTCTTCAATCTGCTGCAGTTTCTGCAGGGCGCGATGCACTTCTTCAGAGACATCGTGCAGTTTTTCCGACCACGGCTTGTTCATCGCAATTGCCGCGTTGAACCAGGTATCGCTGGTTTCGTTGCCGGTAAACAGAGTAATGAAGTTTTTCTTCGGCATTTTGCACTGCTCAACGCAGAGCTTCATGATCAGACGTTCTTGCGTACGAACGCGGTCCATCATGACGCGCATGCTGTTGACCAGGTAGTCAAACTGCTTCGGCACCAGGCGGAACTGTTTGAATACTTCAGACAGTTTCAGGATCTCTTCCTGAGCGGCAGCGTGACTGCGACCTTTCGCTTTGATGGTGTCACGCGTTACAACGTACTGAGCGCGCAGTTCCGCAAATTTTTCGCGAGCCAGTTCCGGGTCGATGCTGTTGTCATCATCGGCGCTGTCGTCATCGCCATCTTCTTCGTCTTCATCTTCGTCATCGTCCAGATCTTCCTGGGAAAGCTCAGAACCGACGTGAGTGGCGGTAGGTGCCAGATCTTCTTCTGCGTTCGGGTCAACAAAGCCGGTGATCAGATCGGACAGACGCGCTTCTTCTGCTTCAACACGATCGTACTGTTCCAGCAGATAGGTGATCGCTTCCGGATATTCAGCAACGGAGCATTGAACCTGGTTGATCCCGTCTTCAATACGCTTAGCGATGTCAATTTCGCCTTCGCGGGTCAACAGTTCAACGGTGCCCATTTCACGCATGTACATGCGTACCGGGTCAGTCGTGCGCCCGATTTCAGATTCCACGCTGGAAAGCACCTGCGCGGCGGCTTCGGCAGCATCTTCGTCCGCGGTGTTTTCAGCCAGCATCAGATCATCGGCATCCGGTGCTTCTTCCATCACCTGAATGCCCATGTCGTTGATCATTTGGATGATGTCTTCGATCTGATCTGAATCGACGATATCTTCCGGCAGATGGTCATTGACCTCGGCATAGGTCAGATAGCCTTGCTCCTTACCACGGGTGACAAGAAGTTTCAGCTGTGACTGCGGGTTTTGCTCCATAAGACGGTATCCACACTTATTTCATGAGGTTGGTGTTGGGCGATTGACCCGATGTCCTTCAGCCGTTAACGCTGAAATCCAACGGTTGTTTACCGCCAACGATAATTACGAGGGCGTACTTATATATTTGCCGCTGCCTCTCAGTGCGGCTGTCGGGGGCTTCCCGATCGCTCTTCGGCACTTAAGCCGTTAAATCACTTTTTCGCCAGCTCCTGGTTTAATGTCCAGAGCTCCAGGCGTTCTTCGTTGCTTAAACCATGCGTGCGCTCACGAGCGATTAACTCTTCCTGGCGCAGTTCAAGCAGCGAATCAAACATATGGTTGAGTGAGTCGGTGAAGGTTTGCTCAGCAATATTCTTATCTGCTATATCGTCCCACATCGACAGTTTTTCAAGGGTGGCAGCATTATTTGTACCACGGTAGTGCTCTAAAAGTTGCCCGGTGGTCAGACCTGGCTGGGAGAGACAAGTGTTGACCAGTTCTCTGAATAAGCCAAGTCCAGGGAGCTTATTTTCATCCAGATTCTCAAGCGGCGGGACCAGCGTCGCTAATTCTGGATTTTGCACCAGCAACCCTATAAGTATACGCATGGTCGTGCGTTTTAGCTGCGGAACAGGGCGAGAAACGCCGCTCTCTGCCGCTTTTGGCATTAATCGTTCAAGCTGGCTGTCATCAAGTATGCCTAATTTGTTGCCTAATTCCTGACGAAGATATATTCGCAGCGTTTCGCCCGGCACTTGCGATATCAATGGCAGTGCCAGCGTACTCAAACGTGCGCGCCCGTCAGGGGTACTCAGATCAACTTGCGGCATCAGGCTGTTAAACAGAAATGCGGAAAGCGGCATCGCCTGCTCCATCCGCGCTTCAAACGCTTCTTTACCTTCTTTTCGTACCAGCGTGTCAGGGTCTTCGCCATCAGGCAAAAACATAAAGCGTAGCTGACGGCCGTCTGTCATGTAAGGCAGCGCCGTTTCCAGTGCTCGCCAGGCGGCATCGCGGCCTGCACGGTCGCCGTCATAACAGCAAATGACATTGTTGGTCGCGCGGAACAACAGTTGTATGTGATCGGCGGTGGTTGACGTACCTAACGACGCAACGGCGTAATTAATGCCGTATTGCGCCAGCGCCACCACGTCCATATAGCCTTCGACCACAAGCAGACGATTGGGTTCAGCGTTATCCTGCTGCGCTTCATAAAGACCGTAAAGCTGGCGGCCTTTATGGAAAATGTCTGTTTCCGGCGAGTTCAGGTATTTGGGGGTATCGTTGCCCAGCACGCGCCCGCCAAAACCAATCACCCGACCGCGTTTATCGCGAATGGGGAACATCACCCGCTCGCGGAAACGATCGTAACTGCGTCCCTGATCGTTAGTGACCAACATCCCCGCATCAATCAATGACTGGCGATTTTCTGGATTGCCGCCAAACCGCTTCAGGACGTTGTCCCAGCCGGGGGGCGCAAAACCAATCGCAAAGCGAGCGATAACCTCGTGGCTTAATCCGCGTTTTTCCAGATACTGGCGCGCAGACGTGGCAACAGGTTGCTGTAAAGATTGTTGGTAAAACGTATTCAGACCGTCCATCAACTGATAAAGCGTTTGCCGCTGATGGCGCTCGATCTGGCTGGGGCCGCTACCTGCTTCAAATGGCACTTCAAGATTGTGCATTGCCGCCAGCTCTTCGACCGTTTCGACGAACTCAAGCTTGTCGTAGTTCATCAGGAAGTCGATCGCGTTGCCGTGCGCGCCACATCCAAAGCAGTGGTAAAACTGTTTCTCACCGTTAACGGTGAAGGACGGGGTTTTCTCGTTGTGGAATGGACAACACGCGTGGAAATTCTTGCCCTGCTTTTTCAGCTTCACACGGGCATCGATCAGATCGACGATGTCAGTGCGTGCCAGCAGATCATTAATGAATACGCGTGGGATTCGTCCAGCCATAGGCCCCGATTTTTAGCAATTCATAAACGAAAATAAGCCGCGCATTCCTTTCGGAAGCACGGCCTTACAACTACAACTCGGTCTGATCGGAGAGCAACGCTCTCGGGGAATTAGTACAGACGAGTGCGGCGTGCGTTTTCGCGAGCCAGTTTCTTCGCGTGACGTTTCACTGCAGAAGCTTTAGCGCGCTTACGTTCGGTAGTCGGTTTTTCATAGAACTCACGACGACGAACTTCCGCCAGAACACCTGCTTTTTCGCAGGAACGCTTGAAGCGACGCAGAGCTACGTCGAACGGCTCGTTTTCACGTACTTTAATTACCGGCATGTGCCTCTCACCTTTGATTAATTCGGTTTGCCGCTGGCATCAACGCCAGCTTATTTCAAAATGGTGCGGAATTTTACTGCAATTGCTGCTGCTTTGTAAAGCACCGCGGCCTTTTTTGAAAGGGACTTTTATAAGGGTGAGGAGTATACACGAGGCTTTCTCCAGGGGCGAACAAAGTTTTACATCAACCCGCATTGGTCCTACACTGCGCGGTAATAAAGCGAGGTAAAACAAGTCATGCGTGTACTGGGTATTGAAACTTCCTGCGATGAAACCGGCATCGCCATTTACGACGATGAAAAAGGTTTGTTAGCCAACCAATTGTATAGTCAGGTGAAATTGCACGCTGACTACGGGGGCGTTGTGCCTGAGCTGGCCTCCCGCGATCATGTGCGTAAAACCGTACCGTTGATCCAGGCGGCGCTAAAGGAGTCTGGTTTAACGGCAAAAGACATTGATGCTGTGGCCTATACCGCAGGCCCTGGATTAGTCGGCGCACTGCTGGTTGGCGCGACCGTGGGGCGTTCTCTGGCGTTTGCCTGGAACGTTCCGGCGATCCCTGTACACCATATGGAAGGGCATCTGTTAGCGCCGATGCTGGAAGATAACCCGCCGGAATTTCCGTTTGTCGCGCTGCTGGTTTCCGGCGGGCATACGCAGTTAATCAGCGTGACTGGCATTGGTCAGTACGAACTGCTCGGTGAGTCTATCGATGATGCTGCTGGTGAAGCGTTTGATAAAACCGCGAAGCTGCTGGGGCTGGATTATCCTGGCGGACCGTTACTGTCGAAAATGGCGGCTCAGGGTACTGCCGGGCGCTTTGTTTTCCCGCGTCCGATGACCGACCGTCCGGGGCTGGATTTCAGCTTTTCTGGTCTGAAAACCTTTGCGGCGAACACGATTCGTGACAACGGCACCGACGACCAGACGCGTGCTGATATCGCCCGCGCCTTTGAAGATGCGGTGGTCGATACGCTGATGATTAAGTGCAAGCGGGCGCTGGATCAGACGGGCTTTAAGCGACTGGTCATGGCGGGCGGCGTGAGTGCTAACCGTACGTTACGGGCGAAGCTGGCTGAAATGATGAAAAAACGCCGCGGCGAAGTGTTCTACGCGCGTCCGGAATTTTGTACTGATAACGGCGCGATGATCGCCTATGCCGGAATGGTGCGGTTTAAAGCAGGCGCGACGGCGGATCTCGGCGTTAGCGTGCGTCCGCGCTGGCCGCTGGCGGAGTTACCGGCTGCGTAAAACTATTGGGTGCCGGAGAGCAATTTCCGGCACCGTCCTCACTTAAAGCAACACCACGGGCATCCACAGTAAGCCGGTAATCACCAGCAACACGAGGAATATCAGCCCAAAAATCGCCCCCAGTCGCCAGTAATCCGCCGTTGGCAGATAACCACTACCGTAGTAAATCGGACTGGGTCCGGTGGCGTATGGTGTAAGAATGCTCCCCAGACCAATTGCCGCGCCAACCATCAGGCAGAACACCGGCAGCGGGATTTCCGGCATCGCCAGCGCGGCGGCGATCATCATCGGTGCGAGAGCGGAGGTATACGCCGTGGCGCTGGCGAAAAAGTAGCGCAGTAGATAAAACACCACAATCAACGCCACCATCACCATCGTTGGCGAATAACCGCTTAAGCTGCCTGCTAACAGTTTGCCAAACCAGCTAATAAAACCGGTGTTGTTGAGTCCGGTCGCGAGGGTGATAAGCGAGGCCAGCCAGAAGAAAACGTTCCACGCCGCTTTATTACTGACAATATCGTCCCAACTGATAATGCGCAGAAGCAGCATCAGCGCCACCACGCTGTAACCGACCATCGCGGCATCGATATAATCACCGCCGAAAATCCACAGCACCAGCGCGCCTACCATCAGCCCCAGCATCCGTTTTTCACGCGAACAGAGCGGGCCCATTGCCTGCAGTTCCTTCTCTGCCCAGCGCGGCACCTGATCGCCTGACTTCAGTACAGGCGGGTACAGCACGTAAGCCAGCCAGGGAACCAGCAGGACCAGTAAAATACTGAGCGGCAACATCCCAAGGAACCAGTCGGCCCAACTCAGCGTGGTGTGAGATGCGCTTTTCATCAGTCCAATTAACAGCAAGTTAGGAGCCATCGCCGTCAGGAAAATGGCGCTGGTCACGCAGTCGGCAACAATCCCCATCCACATGATGTACGAGCCAATACTGCGCGAACTGCTGTCGTTTGGTTGTGATTGATAGAGCGGCGGCAGGTTACGGATGATGGGATAGATAATCCCCGCACCACGCGCCGAGTTGGACGGTGTGACAGGTGCCAGGATCAGCTCGGAGAACATCACCGCATAGCCAAGAAACAGCGTGCGATGCCCCATCTTTTTCACCAGAATCAGCGCGATACGTCGCCCCAGCCCGGTTTTTTCATAGCCTGTGCCAAACATAAAGGCGGCGAAAATCAGCCAGATAACCGAATTAGAAAAACCGGAAACGGCCCACGAGAGGGATTTTGCAGTGAATTTAAAGCCTGGCTGAGCGAGCTGCTCCGGGCTGAACAGCAGCCAGGGAGAGAGTATGGCGATGATGGAGATACCCACCATCGCCACCACGGCACCCGGCACGGGTTCGAGGATCAGTCCAACGATTACGCCAGTAAAAATGGCAAAGTAGAGCCAGGTATGACTCTCCAGCCCTGCGGGAACCGGAATTAGAGCAATAATGGCGATGACCGCCAGCGGCGCAAGGTATCGCCACCATTCAGTGGAAGGTTTCATCGTGTTATGCCTGCGAAAAAGGAGAGGGGCGAGCCTCTCCGGGAGGGTTATTTGATGTAATGGACGTGCTCGCAGATCTCTTCCACGATGGGATCGCGGCGTTCGGCGAACAGCTTTTTGTTTTCGGCTATCAGGTTGTTGCCGTGGGTATCAATAGAGACAATCAGCGGGCCGAACTCTTTGACCCGGCAGACCCACAGTGACTCCGGCATCCCGAGTTCTGTCCAGTGCACTTCTTCAATCTCTTCTACCTGGGTTGCCGCCAGCACCGCGCAGCCTGCCGGGAAAATCACATGTAGCGCCTTGAATTTCTGGCAGCCTTCTTCGGTCAGCGGCCCCATTCCGCCTTTGCCGACCACCAGTTTCACGCCGGTCTGCTCGATAAATTCACGTTCAAAACTTTCCATACGCATACTGGTTGTCGGACCGACGGAGACCATCTCCCATTTGTCGCCGTTTTTGCGCACGATGGGGCCAGCGTGGAAAATCGCTTTGCCGTTGAGATCGTAAGGGATCGGACGTTTCAGTTCGATCAAGCGGCGGTGACAAACGTCGCGGCAGGTCACCAGCGTACCGGTCAGGTAGATCACATCGCCGACGCGAATATCTTGCAGATCTTCAGCTTTGATCGGGGTTGTCAGGATCTTTTTCATAACGCACTCCGGGTGTGAGACAGATTTTCAAAGGAGAGATCGGCATGAACCAGCAGTGTGCCGCGACGATGCGCCCAGCAGCCTGTAGAAACAGCAACGCCGATGGTTGACGGATGGCGAGCGGCAGATTCGATATGCACGCCCATCACTGAACTGTTGCCAGTCAGCCCTTGTGGACCAATCCCCAGACGGTTGAGTCCTTCTTCCAGGCGTAGCTCCAGCTCTGCCGCTTTTGGATTGGGGTGGCGGCTGCCAATCGGGCGCAAAATGGCTTTTCGCGAGAGCACGGCGGCGGTTTCCACCGAGGTGGCGATGCCCACGCCCACCAGTACCGGTGGACAGGCGTTTACGGCGAGGGTGGAGATATTTTCGAAGACGAATTTCACTACGCCTTCGTAGCCTTCTGACGGCATTAACACTTTCGAGCGGCCAGGTAGCGTGCAGCCGCCGCCTGCCATGTAAACTTCGATTTCCGCATCGTCACCGTCGGGGACGATATCCCAGGTGACCCACGGTACGCCGCTACCGGTATTTTTGCCGGTGTTTACTTCGTCAAAAATTTCTACCGCATTGTGACGCAGTGGCGCTTTGATGGTCGCCTCTTCCACGGCTTGTTTGAGTATGCTTTGCAGCTCGCCAAGCAGTGGGAAGCGGGAACCGACTTTAACGAAGAACATAATCTCCCCGGTGTCCTGACAGGCAGGACGGTTCAGGTCAATCGCTTTTTGCATGTTGTCGAACATCGTATGGTAGATAATTTTCCCCATTGACGACGTTTCGGCATCCTTTAGCTGTTTTAGTTTATCCACCACGTCATCAGGCATTCGGGTAGAAATCATGGCGGTAAAGTTAGCGACAATCTCCGTCAACTTATTCACTGCCTGTTGCTTATTACTTTCGCTCATCATGGCAACTCCAGTTTCTGTATTTGTCTGGAAAAATTCACCGCTACAAACTACCACTAAAAATGTGGTTTTATATTTTTTGCCACCGTGAATATGTAATTAACAGTTCGTGAATCAACGCGAAAATAAGAATGAATATTGCGCCAGAGCAGGGAATGGCAATGTTTTGCGAAATACACTGCGCTTATCACAACTGCGGATAATTAACGATGCTGAATAGCTGGCCTTTAGCCAAAGACTTGCAGGTACTGGTAGAAATCGTCCACAGCGGGAGTTTTAGTGCTGCAGCGGCGACGCTTGGGCAAACGCCTGCATTTGTCACCAAGCGGATCCAAATCCTTGAAAATACGCTGGCAACAACGCTGCTGAACCGCTCCGCTCGCGGCGTGGCGCTGACTGAAAGTGGCCAACGTTGTTACGAACATGCGCTGGAAATCCTCACCCAATATCAGCGACTGGTTGATGACGTCACGCAAATCAAAACGCGCCCGGAGGGGATGATTCGTATTGGTTGCAGTTTTGGTTTTGGGCGCAGCCATATTGCGCCAGCCATTACCGAACTTATGCGCAATTATCCTGAGTTACAGGTGCATTTTGAATTGTTCGATCGGCAAATTGATTTAGTGCAGGATAATATTGATCTGGATATTCGTATTAATGACGAAATTCCTGATTATTATATTGCGCATCTGTTAACGAAAAATAAAAGAATATTATGCGCAGCACCTGAGTATCTGCAAAAATATCCGCAGCCACAATCCCTACAGGAATTAAGTCGTCATGACTGTCTGGTGACCAAAGAGCGCGATATGACCCACGGAATATGGGAGTTGGGGAACGGTCAGGAGAAAAAATCGGTGAAGGTTAGCGGGCATCTTTCCTCCAATAGCGGCGAGATTGTGCTGCAATGGGCGCTGGAGGGCAAAGGGATTATGCTGCGTTCCGAGTGGGATGTGTTGCCGTTTCTGGAGAGTGGCAAACTGGTGCGAGTATTGCCGGAGTATGCACAAAGCGCCAATATCTGGGCTGTTTACCGGGAGCCGCTCTATCGCAGCATGAAATTACGTGTCTGCGTGGAATTTCTGGCGGCATGGTGCCAGCAACGGCTGGGCAAGCCCGATGAAGGCTATCAGGTCATGTAGATCCACCAGAAATCACTCGGGATCCTTTTCGCGCTTTCTTTTGAATTTCGTCCAGATTTTTGTCTCCTGACGACGCCACAGACGCTGGATGTTGTCATGATGACGCAGCAGGATCAGGCAAGAGAGCATCGAAACCGGGAAGGTGAATTGTGGCTTAAACCACCAGACATAAAACGGAGCAATCAGTGCACTGACAATCGCTCCCAGCGACGAGTATCCGCTCAATAGCACGGTCAGTAACCAGGTTCCCGCCATTACTCCGGTGAGATCCCAGCCAATTGGTGCGATGGCTCCAAAAGCGGTAGCAACGCCTTTTCCTCCTTTAAAACCGAAGAAAACGGGCCAGATGTGTCCAAGACAGGCGGCGATGGCAATTAAGCCTAGCCAGAAGGGGCTGACACCTAATTCATACGCGCCCCAGACAGGCAACATTCCTTTCAGAACGTCGAAAATCAGTACTGCTACGGCTGCTCCCTTGCCACCGATACGTAACACATTGGTTGCGCCTGGATTGCCGGAGCCGCTGGTTCGCGGATCGGGCAGCCCACACAAGCGGCAAACCAGAATGGCACTGGAAATGGAGCCGCAGAGGTACGCGATGAGGATCATTCCAGGCGCGATTGCACTCATAAGCTGTTCCGTTTTGAAAATTCGTGTTCAACGATGAATCTGTGGATAATACGCACATTTCGCCGGAAGTGGTATCCGGTTAGCCAAAAAGCAGGCAGGACGTGATGGATATTGTATTTATAGAGCAACTTTCGGTAATCACCACTATTGGTGTTTACGACTGGGAACAGACCATCGAACAGAAGTTAGTGTTCGATATCGAAATGGCGTGGGATAACCGTAAAGCGGCGAAAAGTGATGATGTGGCGGATTGCCTCAGCTACGCTGACATTGCAGAAACGGTGGTCAGCCACGTCGAGGGGGCACGTTTTGCGCTGGTGGAGCGCGTGGCGGAAGAGGTGGCGGAGCTGCTGTTAGCACGCTTCAACTCGCCGTGGGTGCGTATCAAACTCAGCAAGCCAGGCGCAGTGGCGCGGGCGGCGAATGTTGGCGTAATCATTGAGCGTGGCAATAATCTGAAAGAAAATAATTAATTTTACAGCTGTTAAACCAAACGGTTATAACCTGGTCATACTGCAGTAGTTCGGACAAGCGGTACATTTTAATAATTTAGGGGTTTATTGATGAGCGATATGCACTCGCTGCTGATAGCGGCAATATTGGGTGTGGTCGAAGGATTGACAGAATTTCTGCCGGTATCCAGCACGGGCCATATGATTATTGTCGGTCACTTGTTGGGGTTTGAGGGCGACACGGCGAAAACCTTTGAAGTTGTGATCCAGTTAGGATCAATTCTGGCGGTAGTAGTGATGTTCTGGCGGCGTCTGTTTGGCCTGATTGGCATCCACTTTGGCCGCCCGTTGCAGCACGAAGGAGAAAGCAAAGGTCGTTTAACGCTGATCCACATTTTGCTGGGGATGATTCCGGCGGTGGTACTGGGGCTGTTGTTCCACGACACGATTAAGTCATTGTTTAACCCGATAAATGTGATGTATGCGCTGGTCGTTGGCGGTTTGTTGCTGATTGCCGCCGAATGCCTGAAGCCGAAAGAACCGCGCGCACCGGGTCTGGATGATATGACCTATCGTCAGGCGTTTATGATTGGCTGCTTCCAGTGTCTGGCGCTGTGGCCGGGTTTCTCCCGCTCCGGGGCGACCATTTCAGGTGGGATGCTGATGGGGGTGAGCCGTTACGCTGCTTCCGAGTTCTCGTTCCTGCTGGCGGTGCCGATGATGATGGGCGCAACGGCGCTCGATCTCTACAAAAGCTGGGGCTTCCTGACAACCGGCGATACCCCGATGTTTGCCGTTGGGTTTATCACCGCTTTTGTGGTGGCGCTGATAGCGATTAAAACCTTCCTGCAATTGATTAAGCGCATTTCGTTTATCCCGTTCGCCATTTATCGCTTTATTGTGGCGGCTGCGGTGTATGTCGTGTTCTTTTAATTGAGGAATAGTGTCGGATGCCTGGCGTTGTCCACGATTGCGTAGGCCGAATAAGGCGTTCACGCCGCATCCGGCAATCAACGCCTGATGCGACGCTTGCGCGTCTTATCAGGCCTACAACTGTCGTTGACATGTAGCCGGATAAGGCGTTTACGCCGCATCCGGCAAAATGCCCAATACTCATTCAGGCTTTGGGCAACGTTGTTCCTTCCAGCTGGCTACCGCCGCAATCCGCCGTCGGGTCAGCTCCTCGCGAATCTCCACGCCTTTAAATCCCGCTTCAACGACCGCTTTTGTCGGCACTGACTGCGCCACTTCCCAGGCTTCGCGCAACCAGCGGCCTTGCGGGTAGTCCGCTGATTCAAAACCGGTTCTGCCGCGCACGTCAGCCTCGCTGGTCAGCGCCAGTTGCTCGACACGCTGCGGTTTACGCCAGGCATCGATGGAATCAAATAATTTGACGATGGTTTTTGGGTACAGCATTGGGAAGGTGTGGATGAGATCGTGAAACTCAGCCACCAGTCTGGCTAAATCGCGAATTTCATTTGGCACGCGCAGACGCTGGCATAGTTGTTCCACTAACTTAACACCCGCCGGGCCATGACCATGATGACGCGGCCAGAGTTCTGGCGGCGTCAGTCCTTTACCGAGATCGTGGCATAAAGTTGCGAAACGGACATCGACCTGCGGACTCAGCATCGCCGCCATTGAGAGCGTCATTAAGGTATGAATACCCGTGTCGATTTCCGGATGCCACCTGGCAGGGGCCGGAACGCCAAACAGGGCGTCAATTTCCGGGAATAAAACGCGAAGTGCACCGCAATCGCGCAGTACCTGGAAGAACACCTGGGGATTGCGGGTGGTGAGGGCGTTTTCTGTCTCTTTCCATACCCGTTCAGGCGTCAGGTGTTCCAGTTCACCCGCATGGGTCATCTCGCGCATCAACGCCAGAGTTTCATCGGCAATACGAAAACCGAGGTGGGCATAACGCGCAGCAAAACGCGCCACGCGCAATACGCGTAACGGATCTTCGCCAAAAGCGGGGGAAACATGGCGCAACAGACGATTTTGCAGATCGCCCAGACCGTTGTACGGGTCGATAATCTCGCCGTTATCGTCCTGGGCCAGCGCATTAATGGTCAGATCGCGACGCTTAAGATCATCTTCCAGCGTGACATCCGGTGCGGCATAGCAGGTAAAACCGGTGTAACCGGAGCCGGATTTCCGTTCGGTACGTGCCAGCGCATACTCTTCATGCGTTTGCGGATGCAGAAACACAGGAAAATCGCGGCCTACCTGCTGGTAGCCCGCGTCGAGCATCTCCTGTGGCGTACTGCCGACCACTACCCAATCTCTGTCTTTGACCGGTAGCCCTAACAATGCATCCCGAACAGCACCACCGACCAGATAAATCTTCACGCCATCATCCCTTCGTCAAATACACAATTCCTAATAATAAGACAGTGCAACGAAGAAGGCGATTTAGTTCATCCAGCGATCTTTGCGTTTGCGGCTTGGGATCAGGTGCGGCAGTACCAGACCGAGCAGCAAGCCAAGCCCCAGCACGCCACCGCCATACATAAACCATTGCATGATGATGGTGCGCTGTTTGTCATCCAGCTGTACGCTGGCGGCATCGACCTTTTTCTGCGCGACAATCAGCTCGTTTTTCAGTTTCTGATTTTCTTCTTTTAACCCGTTGATCACGCTGTCGCTCTGCGCCACTTTTTGCTGCATTTCTGCGGTGCGCTGATTCCAGGTGTTATCGATATTAGTGAGTTTATCGGTCAGGGTTTTGACCTGATTTTCCAGATCTGGCACACGGGAGCGCAGGCTTGGCTCAGTGCTAAGTTGTTTCAACGGGATCCAGGCGGTACGGCCAGAGCTGTCTTTCACCTGGGCATAATTGGTGTTGGCGTCAGTTTGTAATAAGGTCACTTCCTCGCCGGCGTTAACCGTGCCCACGAGGCGATAATGATCTCCCGGACCGCTGCGGACCCAGGTATTCAGTTCGTCGGAAACATAGCGCGTTTCTTCAGCGTGTGAGACGGCAGTCGCGCTAAGTGCGAGTAAAGTTAATCCGATCAGGCGTAATTTTGGCATCAGGCTGTCGTTATTGTCATGGAAAGTGGAACGATAGTAGTGGCATCAGTGTCGCTACGCAAAGCATTCGACATCAATCGGAATCCTCTGTGTCAGGTCTTGCCACTGCTTCAAACTTTTACGCCCGTCAAATTGCCCGTTGCATGGCAATTTGGCGCAAAATACTATCTACTGACAAAAAAGATCGCATTAAGTTCGCCGTTCATCGTCACTTATGTGACATAACCGATAAGTAAAGGCCATGGCTCAGGAAATCGAATTAAAGTTTATTGTTAATCACAGTGCCGTTGAGGCGTTGCGTGACCATCTCAATACGCTGGGCGGCGAGCACCATGACCCCGTGCAGTTGCTGAATATTTACTACGAAACGCCGGATAACTGGCTGCGTGGGCACGATATGGGCTTACGTATTCGTGGCGAAAACGGTCGCTATGAGATGACCATGAAAGTTGCAGGAAGAGTGACAGGCGGCTTACACCAGCGCCCGGAATATAACGTGGCGTTGAGCGAACCGACGCTCGACCTGGCGCAGTTTCCCTCGGAAGTCTGGCCGAACGGCGAATTGCCCGCCGATCTCGCTTCCCGCGTACAACCGCTGTTCAGCACCGATTTTTATCGCGAAAAATGGCTGGTGGCGGTCGATGGCAGCCGAATTGAAATCGCTCTCGATCAGGGTGAGGTGAAAGCGGGGGAATTTGCTGAACCTATCTGTGAGCTGGAACTGGAGCTGCTTAGCGGCGACACGCGCGCGGTGCTGAAACTGGCGAACCAACTGGTATCGCAAATCGGATTACGCCAGGGCAGCCTGAGCAAAGCGGCGCGTGGCTATCATCTGGCGCAGGGCAATCCGGCGCGTGAAATCAAACCGACCACCATTTTGCATGTTGCGGCAAAAGCCGATGTGGAACAGGGGCTGGAAGCGGCGCTCGAGCTGGCGTTAGCGCAATGGCAGTATCATGAAGAACTGTGGGTACGCGGCAACGATGCGGCGAAAGAACAGGTGCTGGCAGCCATTAGCCTGGTCCGTCATACGCTGATGCTGTTCGGTGGTATTGTGCCGCGTAAAGCGAGCACTCACTTACGTGATCTGCTGACTCAATGCGAGGCGACCATTGCTTCTGCGGTGTCTGCCGTGACGGCGGTCTACTCTACCGAAACGGCAATGGCGAAGCTGGCGTTGACCGAATGGTTGGTAAGCAAAGCATGGCAGCCATTTTTAGATGCCAAAGCGCAGGGCAAAATCAGCGACTCCTTCAAACGCTTTGCCGATATCCATCTTTCCCGCCATGCCGCTGAACTGAAAAGCGTTTTCTGCCAGCCGTTAGGCGATCGCTACCGTGACCAGTTGCCACGCCTGACGCGTGATATTGACTCAATACTGTTGCTGGCGGGTTACTATGATCCTGTCGTCGCGCAAGCCTGGCTGGAGAACTGGCAGGGGCTGCATCACGCTATTGCGACCGGGCAACGCATCGAAATTGAACATTTCCGTAATGAGGCAAACAATCAGGAACCGTTCTGGTTGCACAGCGGAAAACGTTAATCAGGCAAGGATAAAATCGCTTATGAAGCCGCTCTCTTCACCGTTACAGCAGTACTGGCAGACCGTTGTTGAGCGGCTGCCAGAGCCTTTAGCCGAGGAATCACTTAGCGCACAGGCGAAGTCAGTACTTACTTTCAGTGATTTTGTGCAGGACAGCGTGATTGCGCATCCAGAGTGGCTGACGGAACTGGAAAGCCAACCGCCGCAGGCCGACGAATGGCAGCATTACGTTGCATGGTTGCAGGAGGCGCTCAGTAATGTGAGTGACGAAGCCGGGTTAATGCGCGAGCTGCGGCTGTTCCGTCGGCGCATCATGGTACGTATCGCCTGGGCGCAAACGCTGGCACTGGTTACTAAAGAGAGCATATTGCAGCAGCTCAGCTATCTGGCGGAGACGCTGATTGTTGCGGCGCGTGACTGGCTATATGACGCCTGCTGCCGCGAGTGGGGAACGCCGTGCAATGCGCAGGGCGAAGCGCAACCGCTGCTGATTTTAGGCATGGGTAAGCTGGGCGGCGGGGAACTGAATTTCTCCTCTGATATCGATCTGATTTTTGCCTGGCCGGAACATGGTTGTACGCAGGGTGGACGCCGGGAACTGGATAACGCGCAGTTTTTTACCCGCATGGGGCAGCGGCTGATTAAAGTGCTGGATCAACCAACGCAGGATGGCTTCGTCTATCGCGTGGATATGCGGCTGCGTCCGTTTGGCGAAAGTGGCCCGCTGGTGCTGAGCTTTGCCGCGTTGGAAGATTATTACCAGGAGCAGGGGCGCGACTGGGAGCGTTACGCGATGGTCAAGGCGCGGATTATGGGCGATAGCGAAGGCGTCTATGCTAACGAGTTGCGTGCGATGCTGCGCCCGTTTGTTTTCCGTCGTTACATCGATTTCAGCGTGATTCAGTCGCTGCGCAACATGAAAGGGATGATTGCCCGTGAAGTGCGTCGACGTGGTTTGACCGACAATATCAAACTCGGCGCAGGCGGCATTCGCGAAATTGAATTTATCGTCCAGGTATTCCAGCTCATTCGCGGCGGGCGCGAACCGTCGCTGCAATCGCACTCTTTACTGCCAACGCTCAGCGCCATTGCTGCGCTGCATCTGCTTTCTGAAAACGATGCTGAACAATTGCGAGTGGCGTATCTGTTCCTGCGGCGTCTGGAAAACCTGCTGCAAAGCATTAACGACGAACAAACCCAGACGCTTCCTTCTGATGAGCTTAATCGTGCGCGGCTGGCGTGGGCGATGGACTTTGCTGACTGGCCGCAATTGACCGGGGCGCTGACCGCACATATGACCAATGTGCGCCGGGTGTTTAATGAATTGATTGGCGACGACGAAAGTGAAACTCAGGAAGAGTCGCTGTCGGAACAGTGGCGTGAGCTGTGGCAGGATGCGTTGCAGGAAGATGATACTACGCCAGTGCTGGCGCATCTTAGCGAGGATGATCGCAAACAGGTGCTAACGCTGATTGCCGATTTCCGCAAAGAGCTGGATAAGCGCACCATCGGGCCGCGAGGACGTCAGGTGCTCGACCATCTGATGCCGCATCTGCTAAGTGATGTCTGTGCGCGTGAAGACGCTGCCGTTACGCTGTCGCGCATTACCGCCTTGCTGGTGGGGATTGTTACCCGCACCACCTATTTAGAATTGCTCAGTGAATTCCCCGCGGCGCTTAAACATTTGATTTCTCTGTGTGCCGCGTCGCCGATGATTGCCAGCCAGCTGGCGCGTTATCCATTATTGCTGGATGAATTGCTCGATCCAAACACCCTTTACCAGCCGACGGCGACCGATGCCTACCGCGATGAGTTGCGCCAGTATTTGCTGCGCGTGCCGGAAGATGACGAAGAGCAACAGCTTGAGGCGCTGCGTCAGTTCAAACAGGCGCAGCTGTTACGCATCGCCGCAGCGGATATCGCCGGTACGCTACCGGTGATGAAAGTGAGCGATCACTTAACCTGGCTGGCGGAAGCCATGATAGATGCCGTCGTTCAGCAGGCGTGGGTTCAAATGGTTGCCCGCTACGGTAAGCCGAATCACCTGAACGAACGCGAAGGGCGTGGTTTTGCGGTGGTCGGCTACGGCAAGCTGGGCGGCTGGGAGTTAGGCTACAGTTCCGATCTTGACCTTATCTTCCTCCATGATTGCCCAATGGATGCGATGACTGACGGTGAGCGGGAAATCGACGGGCGGCAGTTTTATCTGCGTCTGGCGCAACGCATTATGCATCTGTTCAGTACGCGTACCTCTTCCGGCATTTTGTATGAAGTGGATGCTCGACTGCGTCCGTCCGGGGCGGCGGGAATGCTGGTGACATCCGCAGAAGCATTTGCCGATTATCAGAAAAACGAGGCCTGGACGTGGGAACATCAGGCGCTGGTGCGTGCGCGTGTAGTGTACGGCGATCCGCAGCTCACCGCGCACTTTGACGCGGTGCGTCGTGAGATTATGGCGCTGCCGCGCGAAGGCAAAACCCTGCAAACAGAAGTGCGGGAAATGCGCGAGAAAATGCGCGCTCATCTCGGCAATAAACATCGCGATCGCTTTGATATCAAAGCCGATGAAGGCGGAATTACCGATATCGAATTTATTACCCAATATCTGGTGTTGCGCTACGCTCATGAAAAACCGAAGTTAACGCGCTGGTCAGACAACGTGCGCATTCTGGAACTGCTGGCGCAAAACGACATTATGGAAGAGCAGGAAGCGATGGCGCTGACCCGTGCTTACACGACGCTTCGCGATGAACTTCATCATCTGGCATTACAGGAATTGCCGGGCCATGTGTCGGAGGATTGCTTCACCGCAGAGCGTGAACTGGTGCGGGCAAGCTGGCAGAAGTGGCTGGTGGAAGAATGAAGTATGGTATTATCGCGCGCAAATTTTGAATCTCTCAGGAGACAGGAATGAAAGTAACGCTGCCAGAGTTTGAACGTGCAGGAGTGATGGTGGTTGGTGATGTGATGCTGGATCGTTACTGGTACGGCCCCACCAGTCGTATCTCGCCGGAAGCGCCGGTGCCCGTGGTTAAAGTGAATACCATCGAAGAACGTCCGGGCGGCGCGGCTAACGTGGCGATGAATATCGCTTCTCTCGGTGCTAATGCACGTCTGGTCGGGTTGACGGGCATTGACGATGCAGCGCGCGCGCTGAGTAAATCTCTGGCCGACGTCAACGTCAAATGCGACTTCGTTTCTGTACCGACGCATCCGACCATCACCAAATTACGGGTACTTTCCCGCAACCAACAGCTGATCCGTCTGGATTTTGAAGAAGGTTTCGAAGGTGTTGATCCGCAGCCGCTGCACGAGCGGATTAATCAGGCGCTGAGTTCGATTGGCGCGCTGGTGCTTTCTGACTACGCCAAAGGTGCGCTGGCAAGCGTACAGCAGATGATCCAACTGGCGCGTAAAGCGGGCGTTCCGGTGCTGATTGATCCAAAAGGTACCGATTTTGAGCGCTACCGCGGCGCTACGCTGTTAACGCCGAATCTCTCGGAATTTGAAGCTGTTGTCGGTAAATGTAAGACCGAAGAAGAGATTGTTGAGCGCGGCATGAAACTGATTGCCGATTACGAACTCTCGGCTCTGTTAGTGACCCGTTCCGAACAGGGTATGTCGCTGCTGCAACCGGGTAAAGCGCCGTTGCATATGCCAACCCAGGCGCAGGAAGTGTATGACGTTACCGGTGCGGGCGACACGGTGATTGGCGTCCTGGCGGCAACGCTGGCAGCGGGTAATTCGCTGGAAGAAGCCTGCTTCTTTGCTAATGCGGCGGCAGGCGTAGTGGTCGGCAAACTGGGAACCTCCACGGTTTCGCCGATCGAGCTGGAAAACGCTGTACGTGGACGCGCAGATACCGGCTTTGGCGTGATGACCGAAGAGGAACTGAAGCTGGCTGTAGCGGCAGCGCGTAAACGTGGTGAAAAAGTGGTAATGACCAACGGTGTCTTCGATATCCTACATGCCGGGCACGTCTCTTATCTGGCAAATGCCCGCAAGCTGGGTGACCGCTTGATTGTTGCCGTCAACAGCGATGCCTCCACCAAACGGCTGAAAGGGGATTCCCGCCCGGTAAACCCACTCGAACAGCGTATGATTGTGCTGGGCGCACTGGAAGCGGTCGACTGGGTAGTGTCGTTTGAAGAAGACACGCCGCAGCGTCTGATCGCCGGGATCCTGCCAGACCTGCTGGTGAAAGGCGGTGACTACAAACCGGAAGAGATCGCCGGGAGTAAAGAAGTCTGGGCCAACGGCGGCGAAGTGTTGGTGCTCAACTTTGAAGACGGTTGCTCGACCACTAACATTATCAAGAAGATCCAACAGGATAAAAAAGGCTAACCGGAAAGCGGTTCACAGATCTCGCTTCGTACATGGCAGGCCTATTGACGCTGTTGTTTTTTCAACCTAGAGTAAAGGAACAAGGGTAAGGGAGGATTTCTCCCCCCTCTGATGAGTTGTTAGTAAGTCGGGAAACTTAACAGTAACAACACAACCAGTATGATGACGAGCTTCATCATAACCCTTTCCTTCTATAAGGCCCCTTCCTCGGGAGGGGCTTTCCCGTTTCAGCCCCTTGCTGACTCCCCGATTGTTGATGAGCGCCGGACCCCGCGCAACGCTTTCCCTGAAGCAGTTTTGCCTTCCCCGAGCGGTCACGCAAAACGCTGCAACGTCCTGAGCATTTGCACCTTTTAGCGGAACGCAGATATAAAAAATCCCCGGCTTTTTGGGCCAGGGATATGTGTTAATGAAACCTTCTTGACGCTGATTTTTTTTCAACCTAAAGTAAAGGAACAAGGGTGAGGGAGGATTTCTCCCCCTCTGATTGGCTGTTAATAAGCTGCGAAACTTACGAGTAACAACACAATCAGTATGATGACGAGCTTCATCATAACCCTTTCCTTATACAAGGCCCCTTCTTCGGGAGGGGCTTTCCCGTTTCAGCCCCTTGCTGACTTCCCGATTGTTGATGAGTGCCGGATCCCGCGCAATGCTTTCCCTGTGGCAGTTTTGCCTTCCCCGAGCGGTCGCGCAAAACGTTGCAACAACCTGATCATTTGCAGTTTTTAGCGGAACGCAGATATAAAAAATCCCCGGCGTTTTGTGCCAGGGATGTTCATAGCTGAAAATTTATTCTACGTTTTCGGCGACGGGAGTTGTTGAGGTTAAGGGTGAAGTCAATGCCGCCAGCGAGCCGCCTGAAACGCCAATTTCATTGAGCAAGGAGTCAATCAGCGGTGCCTGTGTGCGGTAAGAAAGGGCGGCAGACAATGCCTGCTCTGCAAGGTTTCCTCCACTAACGCTACCTGCGCTCGCATCACCCGCAGTACCACCACGATTCAGTCCATCGACCTGTATGATCTTAATACCATCGATCGACTTCATCGGCTCAACGGATTTCTCAATTACCGCAGGCAGCGCCTGCAATAATGCCAGTTTGAATTTAAGGCTGGTTTGTTCATCAGAAAGTACGTTGATAGCATCGTTCAGCGCACGTTGCGCTTCTGCTTCCGCCAGACCTTTTTTACGCGTAGCTTCAGCTAACTCAACGATCGCCGCCGCCTGCATCTCTGCGGCTTCTTTTTCTGCTTTTGCCCGCACGGTCAGTTCAACCGCTTTGGTTTCTGCATCCTGCGCGGCAGCGATTAGGGCAACTTGTTTAGCACGATCGGCTTCTGCGGTCTGGCGAGTGGTTTCAACGTTTTGTTGGGCGCTTACTGCTTCTGCGAGTGCAAGGTTAGCACGCGCTTCTGCCTGGGACTGTTGTTCCGATTTGGCGGCAATAGCGATCGATTTCGTCTGGTTAGCGATTTCGGTGACCTGCTGCTGTTCGATCTCTTTAATGCGAACTTCACGTTCAGCTTCAACTTTTCTTGAGCGGACGGCCTGTTCGCGGTCGATTTCTGTTTCCTGAATCTGTCGTTCAGCCAGAATTCGCGTCTGCTCTGCTTCACGACGACGTTCAGCTTCAAAAGCCGCAATTTTCGCATTCTGCTCAGCGGTACGGGTTTTAACCTGCTGCTCCTGCTCAAGCGTCATAAACGCTTCTTGTTGTTCAATCTCCAACTTGCGCGAAAGTGCATCACGGTTTTTCTCACGCACCGCAACTTCTACATCCTGTTCAACTTCGTTACGCTCGCGGCGACGGCGCTCCGTCTCCTGAGTCAGTTTGGTTAAACCTTCGGCGTCAAAGGCATTGTTCGGATTGAAATGTTCTTTCGAGGTCTGGTTAAAGTTGGTAAGTGAAACGTTTTCCAGTTCCAGGCCGTTTTTCGACAGATCTTCAGCTACGGTATTTTGTACTCCCTGCACGAAGTTCTCGCGGGTATCCTGTAACTCATGCATGGTCATTTGCGCAGCTGTTGCACGGAGGGCATCGACAAATTTATCTTCAACCAACATACGTAAGTCTTCAGGCGACAGGGTGCGTTGCCCCAGCGTCTGGGCAGCGGTGGCAATCCCTTCTACTGAAGGTTTTACCCGCACAAAGAAAGCGACTACTACATCGACGCGCATACGATCTTTCGTAATCAGGCTATCAATGGTTGAGCGGCTGACTTCCAGCTTCAGAGTATTCATATTGATGGGGATTATTTCATGAAAGATCGGCATCACGATTGCGCCACCGCTCATTACCACTTTTTGCCCACCTAAACCAGTACGAACAAAAGCTTGCTCTGCCGAAGCGCGACGATAGAGCCTGGCGAAAATAATTCCAATAATAAACAGAATGCATACGGCAATAATCGCGGTAAACATCCAGGAGGGCACAGAATTAACAATATCATCCATTATTAAATTTCCTTTTGATTAATAAATTACAATATTTGGGGCCAGGGATTGTTTTCCGCCAAATATCGCGTTGCAGAAAGTCGGCAAATAATTAACACTTTGTCTCCTTTAGTGAAAATTTTTCCTTCTTCAGGCTCCAGTAGTAAATAATGTATTTGGCCAAATTGATCGGTGAGTTTTCCTTCGCAGGGATTACCTGAAGTGGCTTGATGACCGGTAATTAATGCCATGCTACCAATATATTCTTCTTCTGTAATAGCTGAACTATGGTCGCGTGGAATCCAGGGCGCAACTATTTTACCGGTATAATGCACCGCAATAATCGTAAACAGTAAACTGACAGGAACCATGAACAGGTTCGACAGTGGTGATTGCCAGACCATGATGCAGGCATGCTGCAACAGGATGCCAATAAGACCAAAAAAACCAGCCAGCAAGCAGAGAACGACGAGAGCTGGCAATCTTCCGATATTGAGATAATGAAGTGCCTGGCTAATATGACCTGTGGTTATGGAATCATAATGGTCAAGATGTGCATCAAGAGCACCGGAGAGCATGTGACCGCAGATAAGCGCAAAAATTTCTAAAAGGCCGATCAACAGTACAAAGGAAATAGCGAAAAGATAAGGGGTATTATAGTCGGCGAATAAAATCATATGTCACTCCAATGTCCATTTAGTGACGCAATATTTACTTTGGGATAGTTTCCTTGCTTACATTTATCTTTGTTAATAATAACACATGTTAGAGAAGTTCTGGAAGAGAAAGTTTTTTAATATGGTTTTTTATTTTTCACTAAAAAGTGTGATCGGGGACAATATATTTACGCACGTTATGTTTAAAGGCACTACACTGATTGGGGAATACTGAAATCAGAAAAAGCATATGGCCTTAAAAGGTATGCGATAACTGGAGGATGTGCTTATGGATCATAGTCTTAATTCTTTAAATAATTTCGATTTCCTGGCGCGTAGTTTTGCCAGAATGCACGCAGAAGGTCGCCCGGTCGATATTCTGGCCGTTACTGGTAACATGGATGAAGAACATAGAACCTGGTTTTGCGCACGTTATGCCTGGTATTGCCAACAGATGATGCAAACCAGAGAACTTGAATTAGAACACTGATATTACGGGCCGTCTGGCCCGTTTTTGTGTTGCTTTATTCTGCTTTATCAATAGGCGGGATAGCCGGAGGAGATTGAAGATCTGCTACCGAATTATTGCGCGCCTCCAGTTCACTGATGCGCTGCTCCAGTAACGCCAGTTTTTCACGAGTCCGTAACAGGACTTGCGTCTGTACGTCGAATTCTTCGCGGCTCACCAGATCGAGACGCGTCAGCTGCGCTTGTAGGGTTTGGCGGATTTTTTTCTCCACATCTTCCCCGAACTCCCTGATTCCTTTAGGCATTGATTCGTGAACCTGGCGAGCGATTTGCTCAATTTTTTTCGGGTCAATCATTGTAGTTTCCCTGTACTGATAGGTGTTGAGTGCCATTGTAGTGCGATAAGGGTAAGTCATAAACCAGAATTATGTGAAGCTATGCGTTGCTGCCGCTAATCATTAGCGTTATAGTGAATCCGCTTATTCTCAGGGCGGGGCGAAATTCCCCACCGGCGGTAAATCAACTCAGTTGAAAGCCCGCGAGCGCTTTGGGTGCGAACTCAAAGGACAGCAGATCCGGTGTAATTCCGGGGCCGACGGTTAGAGTCCGGATGGGAGAGAGTAACGATTCTGTCGGGCATGGACCCGCTCACGTTATTTTGGCTATATGCCGCCACTCCTAAGACTGCCCTGATTCTGGTAACCATAATTTTAGTGAGGTTTTTTTTACCATGAATCAGACGCTACTTTCCTCTTTTGGTACGCCTTTCGAACGTGTTGAAAATGCACTGGCTGCGCTGCGTGAAGGACGCGGTGTAATGGTGCTTGATGATGAAGACCGTGAAAACGAAGGTGATATGATCTTCCCGGCAGAAACCATGACTGTTGAGCAGATGGCGCTGACCATTCGCCACGGTAGCGGTATTGTTTGCCTGTGCATTACTGAAGATCGCCGTAAACAACTCGATCTGCCAATGATGGTAGAAAATAACACCAGCGCCTATGGCACCGGTTTTACCGTGACCATTGAAGCGGCTGAAGGTGTGACTACCGGTGTTTCTGCCGCTGACCGTATTACGACCGTTCGCGCAGCGATTGCCGATGGCGCAAAACCTTCTGATCTGAATCGCCCGGGCCACGTTTTCCCACTTCGCGCGCAGGCAGGTGGAGTACTGACGCGTGGCGGTCATACTGAAGCGACTATTGATCTGATGACGCTGGCAGGCTTTAAACCGGCTGGTGTGCTGTGTGAGCTGACTAATGACGATGGCACGATGGCGCGTGCACCAGAGTGTATTGAGTTTGCCAATAAACACAATATGGCGCTCGTGACTATTGAAGACCTGGTGGCATACCGTCAGGCACATGAGCGTAAAGCCAGCTGAAAACCGCTGCTTAAATTACTGCCTTAATCAAGAAACCGAAGTTGTAGCAGGCTTCGGTTTTTATTTTTCCCTGCTATGCAAGATGTTAATTCCGCTTCTCTTTCTATGAGAAAATTTCATTAATATCAGGCATTCTTTTTCATTATGATCAAAATCATATAATTGTTCCGTTATTATGCGACCATATGAATATATCCGAAAAAGGATATGTGAAATTTATGCGCTAAATGTTTAGTATTGTTAAATATTAAGGGTAAAAGGATGTTTATCGCCTGGTACTGGATTGTATTGATTGCTCTTGTTGTGGTGGGTTATTTCCTGCATTTGAAACGTTATTGTCGGGCGTTTCGCCAGGACAGAGACGCACTGCTTGAAGCGCGGAACAAATACTTAAACAGTACGAGAGAAGAGACAGCCGAAAAGGTAGAATAAGGCTTTAGTGAAGCTAGCAGAAGTTGTCCCTGCGCTGGACAACTTCTGATGTTGCTTTTAACCAATTCCCGCCGTTTGTAGCAGCACTAAACTGAATCCCATCACTGACATTCCACATAGTACGCCATAGCTGGGGTTATTATTAGGGTCAATCTCTTTGGCGAGCGGCATTAATTCATCAACCGAGAGCGCCACCATAATTCCTGCAACCGCCGCCATGATTGCCGCCATGACCACCGGGGAAATCATGCTACCGAGGATTAACCACGCCAGCACGCCACCAAGAATTTCTGCTAGTCCAGAAATCCCCGCCCACAGAATCGCCGTGCGTTTAGACCCCGTTGCTGCGTAAACCGGGCCTGCCACTGCCAGACCTTCAGGAATATTGTGCAACGCTACGGCCAGAGCGATGCCAAATCCCAGCTCCAGGTTGCTGCTCGCCGTGACAAAGGTGGCAATCCCTTCCGGGAAGTTATGCAGACTGATACCGAGAGTGAGCAGAATGGCTGTGCGCTTGATCGATTTTGGCAACGGCTGCACCGATTTTTGCATTAAATCCTGCGGATGCGCATGTGGCAACATGCGGTCCAGGCCAAAATAGCCAAGCAGACCGAAGATAAACATTCCATAACCCAACACAGGCGACATTCCTTCAGCTGCTAGTGCGGCAGGAAGCATTTCCATTAATGAGATGAGCAACATGATCCCCGCCGCAAATCCTAGCGAAAACGCCAGTAAGCGGTTCGAGGGTTTTTGCCCGAGAACGCCGAGAAACGCGCCAATAAACGTGGCTGCCCCCGCCAGTATGGTCAGAATGAGAGGTACTGACATCGACAACTCCTTATAAATCTTCACCTTCAGGCAGATCGTCAAAATAACTGATGATCATCATCATTGTTATCCGGGTTCTTACTCCGCCGAACAAGCGTATTGTGAGGATATCAAAATGACACCTTTAGTTAAGGATATCATCATGTCTTCAACACGTATGCCAGCATTGTTTTTAGGTCACGGTAGTCCGATGAACGTGCTGGAAGATAATTTGTATACCCGCAGCTGGCAGAAGTTGGGGATGACATTGCCACGCCCGCAAGCGATTGTGGTGGTTTCGGCTCACTGGTTTACCCGTGGAACAGGAGTGACCGCGATGGAGACGCCGCCCACGATTCATGACTTTGGTGGCTTCCCGCAGGCGCTGTACGATACGCATTATCCTGCTCCGGGTTCGCCTGCGCTGGCACAGCGTCTGGTTGAGCTGTTAGCGCCGATCCCGGTGACGCTGGATAAAGAAGCCTGGGGCTTTGACCACGGTTCCTGGGGCGTGCTGATTAAGATGTATCCTGACGCGGATATCCCGATGGTGCAGTTGAGTATCGACAGTAGCAAACCTGCCGCCTGGCATTTCGAAATGGGGCGCAAACTCGCGGCGCTGCGTGATGAAGGGGTAATGTTGGTCGCCAGTGGCAACGTGGTGCATAACCTGCGTACAGTGAAGTGGCACGGTGATAGTTCACCGTATCCGTGGGCGATGTCGTTTAATGAGTATGTGAAAGCGAATCTCACGTGGCAAGGGGCGGTAGAGCAGCATCCTCTGGTGAATTATCTCGACCATGAAGGTGGCGCGTTATCGAACCCAACGCCAGAGCACTATCTGCCGTTGTTGTATGTGTTAGGTGCGTGGGATGGGCAGGAGCCAATTACCATTCCGGTCGATGGTATAGAAATGGGCAGTTTAAGTATGCTGTCGGTGCAGATAGGTTAACAATTACCGGATGGCGAATGCCATCCGGCATCATTGATTACTCAACAAAAATATGTGGATAAAACCGAGACATATCCTGGGTGATCAATGCACGGTCTTCACGAATGCCAATTCCGGCGGGTTGATCGTTCACCAGCCAGCTACCAATCAGCATATAGCTGTCGCCGAATTTCGGTAACGGGTGGAATTGCTGAACAATCATCCCTTCTTCGCCATACGGACCTTCCGCTGCTTCAATGGTTTTGCCGTTCTCAATGATCGACACGTTTGCGCCTTCACGGGAGAAGATCGGTTTAACCACATATTTTTCCATTTGCGGATGATCATCTTCCGCAAAATAAGCGGGCAGCAGGTTCGGGTGATTCGGGAACATCTCCCACAGTAGCGGTAGAAGTGCCTTGTTGGAGATAATGCTCTTCCACGCCGGTTCCAGCCAGCGTACGCCTGCATCCTCCAGCTTGGTGGAAAACATCTCACGCAACATAAATTCCCACGGATACAGCTTGAACAGGTTGGAAATTACCTGATCCTGTAAATCCGTGAACTGACCTTTTTCACCTAACCCGATATCGTCAATGTAGAGGAACTCGGTAGCGATTTCAGCTTCCGTCGCGCAGTCCTGCAAATACTGAATGGTTCCGCGATCTTCCACCGTGTCGCGACAGCAGGTGAGATGCAGCAACTGGAAGCCATACTGTTCACGCAGCTCAACGAAGCGATCGATCAGTTTTTCTTGCAGACTGTTAAACTGGTCGCTGACCTCCGGCAAGTTACCGGCGTTAAGCTGATCTTCCAGCCAGATCCACTGAAAGAACGCCGCCTCGTATAGTGACGTTGGCGTATCGGCGTTATTTTCCAGAAGTTTAGGTTCGCCAGTGCCATCCCACGCCAGATCAAGACGCGAATAAAGCGATGGCTGGTGCGTCAGCCATGACTGGCGCACAAAACTCCAGGTGTGTTTTGGTATGCGGAATTTGGTCATCAGCTCATCGCTGGCGATCACTTTTTCCACCACTTTCAGGCACATCTGGTGCAGTTCGGCGGTGACTTCTTCCAGCTTTTCAACCTGGGCGAGGGTCAACTTGTAGTAAGCATCTTCACACCAGTACGGCTCGCCGTACATGGTGTGAAAATTGAAACCGTATTCGTGGGCTTTCTCACGCCAGTCCGGGCGCTCGGTAATACTGACTCTTTCCATCGGTATCAGCCACCCATTGAACGAGAAGAGGTACCGGTTGCGCTACGCTGCATAGTGCTTTGTTTGGCAACAGATTCACCAAAACCGCCACGGGTAACGGTAGTGGTGGTCGCCGGTTTTGGTGCCATTGCCGTCTTCGGTACGGTCATGGTGCGGCCTGGCTGGGCTGCGCCATAGTTTTTACCCGTCGCGTCGGTATATTTACCGTAAGCCGGACTGGCTGGGTTTTTCGAGGAGAACAGCGGCTGCTGTGCAAATCCCGCACCGCCGCCCATCAGACGACCCATCATGTAACCGGCCATCAGCGGCATCCAGAAACTCCCGCTGGATTGCTGAGCCTGCGCCTGGTTTTCTGGTGCCATGCCAGCCTGGGCTGGTGCCTGCTGGCACTGACCTTCACCAAATTCAGCAACACAGTCTTCACGGGTGGCGTATTTCGGCGCAGTACGTTCGGCTTCTTTCAGCGCATTGTTGTACGCGGTGGTACATTCGGCGCTTTTGCCTGGGTTTGCAGCTGAACAGTCGTCAGCATTTTGATAGAGAGACACTGTTTCATCACTCTTTTCACAGCCAGCCAGCATAAAAACAGTGGCAACCGCGAGAGCGACTGGTGTCAGATGGCGTGCGCTCCAGTTTTTGCGGAACGATGCGTGGCGTATGGATTTTGTCCGTTTCATTTTTGTCTTCCGGGACCAGTGGTAAATACCCATCAGAATAGAGGATGGCTGGTCGAAATTGAAGCGAGAAGGGGGAAGAATGCGGCAGATAACCCGTATCTTTACGTTGCCTTACGTTCAGACGGGGCCGAAGCCCCGTCGTCGTCATCAGTTACGGAAAGGGTTATGACCGTTACTGGTGGTAGTGCGTGCGGATGTTTGCTGAACGACGGGTGCCGGGCTATCAGGCGCATAACCATCAGCAATAGCATTCTGTTCCGGCGTTTGCGGGGCAACGTTTTCCGGATTAGTGGAAACCGGTTTGCTCAGCGCATTGTTCAGTGCCAGCAGATCCTGCTCGTTCAACGTACCCAGGGCTGACTTAATATTCAGCTGATTAATCAGGTAGTTATAACGCGCATTCGCCAGCTCTTGCTTGGCGTTGTACAGCGTGGTGGTCGCATCCAACACATCAACAATGGTACGCGTACCGACCGAGTAGCCCGCTTCCATCGCGTCTAATGAGCTTTGAGCGGAAACTACGGCTTGTTTGTAGGCGTTAATGCTACTGATAGAAGCATTAATGTTGTTGAAGGAGGAACGTACGGTTTGCACGACGCTACGATGCGCGCTTTCCAGTTGCTCGCTGGCACCAACAAAGTTGTACTGGGCCTGTTTCACCTGCGAGTTAACCATTCCGCCCTGATAAATCGGCAGCGAGAAGCTCAGGCCAACTTTGTTCTGGCCCATATTGCTATCGTCATACTGGGTACCAGCGGCACCACGGGTTTTCGAACCGCTATAAGAGGTGTCAGAAATCCCGGTAGAAGCCGTTAAATCCAGAGTCGGTAAGTGACCATCCTGCGCCTGGCGAATTTGCTCGCGCGCCAGGTCCTGGCTCAAGCGTGCCTGTAACAGCGACAGGTTGCGTTTTTCGGCTTCTTTCAGCAGCGCGTTAACCGGCTGTGGTTTGTCGGTTTTAAAGTTTTCGACATTCAGCGCCGCCAGTTCCGGATAGTAGTTACCGGTGATCTGGCGCAGCTGCTCTACCGCGTTATCAAGGTTATTACGTGCGGTCACTTCGTTCGCCAGCACGGTATCGTACTGCGCGCGGGCGTTCTGCACGTCGGTGATCGCTACCAGGCCCACGTTAAAACGTTGGGTGGTTTGATCTAATTGACGGTAGATCGCTTCTTTTTGCGCCTGTGTATAGGAAAGAACGTCAATAGCATTCAACACGTTGAAATAAGCGGTCGCGGTGTTGAGGATCAAGGTTTGCTGATCGGTCTGATATGTGACGTCCTGAATCCCTGCTGCTTTTTCCTGCAGCGTTAACGCACGCCATTTCGACATATCAAAAATGGATTGAGTTAACTGCAGGGACGCACTGGTCGCGTTAGAGTTGATGCCGTTCGCGTCGCGGTAGCCGTTGCTATAGGTGTAATCTGCACCTAAACCTAGCTGTGGCAGTAATGGACTGCGCGCTTCATTAATTTTTTCAAAGGCAGCATCACGATCGGCGGCAGACTTACGCAATTCCGGGTTACTAAGGCGTGCTTGCTGATAAACTTGCATCAGGTTCTCGGCCTGGCTCAACGAACTGAACCCAGAAAGGCTCAGGCCGATAAGAATGGGGAGCAATTTCTTCATTTGCATTCCTTGTGGTGAAGCAGTATTTAGCGCGATCAAACTGTAAAATTATTGCGGATTCTAGCAGAAGCCGCTACCGCAAAAGGTTGGCGTTACGTGCCATAGGGCGTTAATGTGCCTCAATTTAACACATGACTGCTCAAACGGCAGTCAAACGTCGCTGAAATTCACATTTAATTCACTATTAGTGCCAGGACATTAACAATGCTTAAGCCAGACAACCTGCCCGTTACATTTGGCAAAAACGATGTAGAAATTATTGCACGAGAAACACTTTATCGCGGCTTTTTTTCATTAGATCTTTATAGATTTCGTCATCGTCTATTCAACGGGCAAATGAGTCATGAGGTGCGGCGGGAAATTTTTGAGCGCGGTCACGCCGCAGTCTTGCTACCCTTTGACCCAGTGCGTGATGAAGTTGTGCTGATTGAGCAGATTCGGATTGCCGCATACGACACCAGTGAAACCCCCTGGCTACTGGAGATGGTTGCCGGGATGATTGAAGAGGGTGAAAGTGTGGAAGATGTTGCCCGTCGCGAAGCGATTGAAGAGGCGGGGCTGATAGTCAAACGGACCAAACCGGTGTTAAGTTTCCTGGCAAGCCCGGGGGGCACCAGTGAGCGTTCGTCAATTATGGTGGGCGAAGTGGACGCCACGACCGCAAGCGGTATTCACGGTCTGGCTGATGAAAACGAAGATATTCGCGTTCATGTGGTAAGCCGGGAACAGGCATACCAGTGGGTAGAAGAGGGGAAAATCGACAACGCAGCGTCGGTCATCGCTTTGCAATGGCTGCAGCTGCATCATCAAGCGTTAAAAAATGAGTGGGCATAAATGAAGCGTTACACACCTGACTTTCCTGAAATGATGCGCCTGTGCGAGATGAACTTTTCACAATTGCGCCGTTTGTTACCGCGCAATGACGCACCCGGCGAAACTGTAAGCTATCAGGTGGCAAACGCACAATATCGGCTGACGATTGTGGAATCGACCCGATACACTACCCTGGTGACAATAGAACAGACTGCGCCCGCGATCAGTTACTGGAGCCTTCCGTCAATGACGGTGCGTCTGTATCATGACGCGATGGTGGCTGAAGTGTGTTCAAGCCAGCAGATTTTTCGCTTCAAAGCGCGGTATGATTATCCTAATAAAAAGTTGCATCAACGCGACGAAAAGCATCAAATTAACCAGTTTTTAGCGGACTGGTTGCGATACTGTTTAGCACATGGAGCGATGGCGATTCCGGTTTACTAGCGTCGTGAAACCTAAGGACACCATTTGGAAAGCCTGTTAACCCTTCCTCTGGCTGGTGAGGCCAGAGTCAGGATTTTACAAATTACCGATACTCACCTGTTTGCACAAAAGCACGAAGCCCTGTTAGGGGTAAACACCTGGGAAAGCTACCAGGCGGTGCTGGAGGCGATTCGTCCACACCAGCACGAATTCGACCTGATTGTCGCGACAGGTGATTTAGCGCAGGATCAATCCTCTGCGGCCTATCAGCATTTCGCTGAAGGCATCGCAAGTTTTCGTGCGCCCTGCGTCTGGCTGCCGGGCAACCACGATTTCCAGCCCGCGATGTACAGCGCGTTACAGGATGCGGGTATCTCCCCGGCGAAGCGGGTATTTATTGGTGAGCAATGGCAAATCCTGTTGCTGGATAGCCAGGTGTTTGGCGTGCCGCACGGTGAGCTAAGCGAGTTTCAGCTTGAGTGGCTGGAACGTAAACTGGCTGATGCGCCAGAGCGCCATACGTTGCTGCTGCTGCATCATCATCCGCTACCTGCGGGTTGTAGTTGGCTTGATCAACACAGCCTGCGTAACGCGGGCGAACTGGATACCGTGCTGGCGAAGTTTCCGCACGTCAAATACTTGCTGTGCGGTCATATTCATCAGGAGCTGGATCTCGACTGGAACGGTCGCCGCCTGCTGGCAACGCCGTCGACCTGTGTGCAGTTTAAGCCGCACTGTTCCAACTTTACGCTGGATACTATCGCGCCCGGCTGGCGTACTCTCGAGTTACATGCTGATGGCACGCTGACCACCGAGGTGCATCGCCTGGCGGACACACGTTTCCAACCTGATACCGCTTCAGAAGGCTACTGATGTCTACGCTTCTTTATTTACACGGTTTCAACAGCTCGCCGCGCTCTGCAAAAGCGAGCTTGTTAAAAAACTGGCTGGCGGAACATCACCCTGACGTTGAGATGATCATTCCGCAGTTGCCGCCGTATCCTTCCGACGCGGCAGAGCTGCTGGAATCCATTGTCCTGGAACATGGCGGCGATTCGCTGGGTATTGTCGGTTCGTCACTGGGGGGATATTACGCCACCTGGTTGTCACAATGTTTTATGCTGCCCGCAGTGGTGGTAAACCCGGCGGTGCGCCCATTTGAACTGCTGACGGACTATCTCGGTCAGAACGAGAACCCCTACACCGGGCAGCAATATGTGCTAGAGTCACGCCATATTTACGATCTCAAAGTCATGCAGATTGACCCGCTGGAAGCGCCGGATTTGATCTGGCTGCTGCAACAGACGGGAGATGAAGTGCTGGATTACCGCCAGGCGGTGGCGTACTACGCTTCCTGCCGCCAGACTGTCATAGAAGGCGGCAACCACGCATTCACGGGCTTCGAAGATTATTTCAACCCGATCGTCGATTTTCTTGGTCTGCACCATCTCTGACGATCAACTCGAATTGCTAACTTAAACCATGACGCAAACTTATAACGCTGATGCCATTGAGGTACTCACCGGGCTTGAGCCGGTTCGCCGCCGTCCGGGGATGTATACCGATACCACTCGCCCTAACCATTTGGGGCAAGAAGTTATTGATAACAGTGTCGATGAAGCACTGGCGGGTCACGCAAAACGCGTGGATGTAATCTTACATGCTGACCAGTCGTTAGAAGTTATTGACGATGGGCGCGGGATGCCGGTGGATATTCACCCGGAAGAGGGTGTACCGGCGGTTGAACTGATTCTTTGCCGTCTGCATGCAGGCGGTAAATTCTCTAACAAAAATTACCAGTTCTCTGGCGGCCTGCATGGCGTGGGGATTTCGGTGGTTAACGCCCTGTCGAAGCGCGTAGAAGTTAACGTGCGCCGCGATGGTCAGGTTTATAACATCGCCTTTGAAAATGGCGAAAAGGTGCAGGATTTACAGGTTGTCGGCACTTGCGGTAAACGCAATACTGGTACCAGCGTGCACTTCTGGCCGGATGAAACCTTCTTTGACAGCCCGCGTTTTTCTGTTTCACGCCTGACGCATGTGCTGAAGGCCAAAGCAGTACTGTGCCCTGGCGTTGAGATTACCTTTAAAGATGAGATCAACAACACCGAACAGCGCTGGTGCTATCAGGACGGTCTGAATGATTACCTGGCGGAAGCGGTAAACGGTTTACCGACGCTGCCAGAAAAACCGTTTATCGGTAATTTCGCTGGTGATACTGAAGCTGTGGACTGGGCGCTACTGTGGCTGCCGGAAGGCGGTGAACTGCTGACCGAAAGCTACGTCAACCTTATCCCAACGATGCAGGGCGGTACGCACGTTAACGGTCTGCGTCAGGGCCTGTTGGACGCGATGCGTGAGTTCTGTGAATACCGCAACATTCTGCCGCGCGGTGTAAAGTTGTCGGCGGAAGATATCTGGGATCGCTGCGCCTATGTGCTGTCAGTAAAAATGCAGGATCCGCAGTTTGCCGGGCAGACCAAAGAGCGTCTCTCTTCGCGTCAGTGCGCGGCATTCGTTTCTGGCGTGGTGAAAGATGCCTTTATCCTGTGGCTGAACCAGAACGTTCAGGCGGCGGAGTTGCTGGCAGAGATGGCGATTTCCAGCGCCCAGCGTCGTATGCGTGCGGCTAAAAAAGTGGTGCGTAAAAAGTTGACCAGCGGCCCGGCGCTGCCTGGCAAACTGGCTGATTGTACCGCGCAGGACCTTAACCGTACCGAACTGTTCCTCGTGGAAGGTGACTCCGCAGGCGGATCTGCCAAGCAGGCGCGCGATCGTGAATATCAGGCGATCATGCCGCTGAAAGGTAAGATCCTTAACACCTGGGAAGTTTCTTCCGACGAAGTGCTGGCCTCGCAGGAAGTGCATGATATTTCGGTAGCGATCGGTATCGATCCAGACAGCGACGATTTGAGCCAGCTTCGTTACGGCAAGATCTGTATCCTGGCGGATGCTGACTCCGATGGTCTGCACATTGCCACGCTGCTCTGCGCTTTGTTTGTAAAACACTTCCGCGCGTTGGTGAAACACGGTCACGTTTACGTCGCACTGCCACCGCTCTACCGTATTGATCTCGGGAAAGAGGTTTATTACGCGCTGACGGAAGAAGAGAAAGAGGGCGTACTTGAGCAATTAAAACGCAAGAAAGGCAAGCCGAACGTCCAGCGTTTTAAAGGTCTGGGGGAAATGAACCCGATGCAATTGCGCGAAACCACGCTTGATCCGAACACTCGCCGTCTGGTGCAGCTGACTATCGATGATGAAGACGATCAGCGTACTGACGCGATGATGGATATGCTGCTGGCGAAGAAACGCTCGGAAGATCGCCGCAACTGGTTGCAAGAGAAAGGCGACATGGCGGAGATTGAGGTCTGATAATCCTCCCGCCAGAAGAATAAAACATAGCCCGGTATACAAGTGTATGCCGGGCTTTTTTGATCAAAATTCCATTTTCACCGTGAATTGCACTTCACGCGGATCGCCAATCTGATTCCCCAGATTATTTGTGGCGATGGATGAGGTGTAATACGTTTTATCAAACAGGTTTTTGACGTTTAATTGCAGTGTGACCGGATACTGCAATTTCATTTTGTATGCGGCGAAGGCATCGACAACGAAATAGCCTGGCAGATAATAGTCAGCCCCATTGGTTGCCGAACGACGGCTTACGCCATGTCCACCACCGCCAAACGTCAGTGTGTTATTGCCTGGCATGTTATGAATGTCATAGGTCAGGAATAGCGAACCGGTATGACGAGGAACATTCGGCAATGGTTTCCCTGCATAATCAGGATCTTCCAGAACCTTAGCATCGGTATAGCCGTAGCTGGCAATGATATTAATGTTTTCAGTTAATGCTCCCGCAAGGTCGACTTCTACCCCTCTTGAACGAACGCGGCCTGCCGTTTTGGCGATGGTTTCATCACCAATACTTTCGGTATACAACACGTTACGTTTATGGATATCAAACAGCGCAATATCTGCGGTTATACCATCGAACAACTCGAATTTTGCCCCGACTTCGTAAGCATTAGATGATTCCGGTGGAAGATCTCCGATGTAGCTGGCAATTGACGATTGCGGCATAAATGTTTGCGAATAATTAGCAAATAAGGATACCGATGGCGTCAGTTTGTAGACTAACCCCAGTTTGGGGGTCCATTGTTCATCGCGGCTGTCAGTATTGACATTAAAAGGGCGGCCTTTACCCGCATACTGCGTGTAATACTGATAGCGGATCCCGGCGACGGCAATCCAGTTATCGGTCAGATAGAGCGCATCCTGTGCATAAGCTGAGTAGCTCTCCTGTTTGATCGTCTGATCACTGTCCGACGCCGAAACCGTTGTGCATTTGCTGGTATTGCCATAAACGGGGTTGTAGATATTGAAATCTTTAGCGTTTTTACAGCGAATCATATCTGTGCGCAGAAGATCATAATATTCATATGACACCCCACCCAGAATCTCATTATAGAACCCAGCAATATCAACATTCCCTTGCAGATCCGCACGAGTAGAATGCATACGCTGGGTAGATCCCTGAGTTGCATCAACACGCCGTGTCAGCGTTCCTGTCGTTGCATCATACGCGGTAACGCGAGCCTGATTGTCGCTGTATTTATCCTGGCTGTAGCTGTAATCAAAGCGCGCTGTCCACTGGCTATTGAGATGATATTCTGCGTTGAGTTGCGCCAGATCGGACTGACCATCTGTAATATTAAACGGTTCGTCAAAACGTATTTTTCGATCAACGTTTACGGGCTGTTTCGTCGTAAGGTCGAAAATCGTTCCACGATCGAACGGAGTTTTATAGTCCCGATGGGAATAGAGCATGGTTACTGTTGCATTATCACCAAACCAGGTGAGTGACGGGGCAACAAATGTACTGCGCTCTTTACCGAAGTTTCGCCAGTAATCTTCATCCTGCACTTCCCCCGTCAGGCGGTATGTCAGCTGAGTGCCTTCAATGGGACCTGTGATATCAAGTTGCCCAGTGCCTCCGCCAAAACTGGAGGACGTGGCTGAGACAGAACCATGGAATGTTTTTTCCGGGCGCTTGGTCACGACGTTAATCAATCCACCAGGATCGAGAATGCCATACAGCGTGGAGGCCGGACCTTTTAGCACTTCCACACGTTCTGTGGCGGCGTTGAAACTGCGAGGAAGTACGGTTCGCAGACCGTTGGTCATGATGGAGCCATCCCGGTTAGCACCAAACCCACGACGTACAAAGGCGTCCTGAGTTCCGCCTAATGTATTGGTCTGTACCACGTTACTGACGTTATAAAGCGCTTCATCCAGCGTCGTTGCATTCTGATTTTCCAGAACCTGATCGCTAACCGTATTGACCACCTGCGGGATATCCAGCATCGGCATATCGGTTAATGTCGCCGTGGAAGTGCTCAGAGGTTGATAACCATCGGTCGCCTCAGTTGCGGTATTTGCATCCGCTGTAACAGTGATTGTTTCGCCATCTTTGGTCGTTGCAGTGTCGGTTGCATGAATCATTGGTGCTGCAAAGAGCAGTGAAAAGAGCGCCCGACCTTTGATTCCTGAGAATGAAGGTGTGAACTTAGCCATTTAGTCTGTTATCCCAAAAACTCACGGATTGTCGTGAGTGAAAATTGTTTCTTGTTGCTCACTAAGCACTATCCGTTTGTTATTTCACCATCGGATATGTAATTGAGAATCATTCAACCATGCGGTAATGTAGTAGTAAATGAGAAATAACAAAAAATTGCTACATGTGTTTTTTTGAGAGGTTAATGCAATTCAATTGATGGTAATTTATTAATATTTAATGATTTTATTTTTATCTTTAAAAATATTTCACCTGTTATTTACCTTGTTTTTGTATGGCTTTTAACTTCTTGACTACTACATTTTGTGGCGTCAAACTCTCAAAAGAGAATGAGTTTTATTTTTGTTTGTCTTTGATTAAGTTGGCGTACACGTGGCACATAACGCAAAAGGGCAGGGGCTGATCCTCGACAATGTTTCTGCCGGGTATCACAAGAAAATCATTGTTGATGGTGTTTCTTTCTCCGTTCCCACAGAAAAAATGACCGTTCTGGTTGGGGCAAACGGCTGTGGAAAGTCGACGTTGCTCAGCACCATTGCACGTATCTTGCAACCCATGGGCGGCTCAATATTGCTGGATGGTAAAGCGATTCACGAGCAACCAACGAAAGCGTTATCCCGTAGACTTGGGATCTTGCCGCAGTCGCCATTATTGCCGGAGGGCTTAACCGTTTATGAACTGGTGTCGCGTGGGCGTTTTCCCTGGCAAAATTTCATACGTCAATGGAGCGACGCCGACGAGCAGGCGGTAGAAGAGGCCCTGAAATTAACCGGTACGCAGGAGTTTGCTCATTTACCTGTTGAAAAACTCTCTGGTGGGCAGCGCCAGCGTTGCTGGATTGCGATGGTGTTGGCGCAAAAGACGCCTTATATCCTACTGGATGAACCCACAACCTGGCTTGATTTACGTTATCAGGTTGAAATTCTTGAGTTATTACATGATTTAACGCGTCATCACGGGCGTACAGTCGTCGTGGTGTTGCATGATCTGAATTTTGCCGTCAATTATGGTGATACGTTGATATTTTTACGCCAGGGGAAAGTGGTGCGTGTGTTGAATGAGGGGGAGCATTGCACGCCTGAGCTGGTAAAAGCTGTCTTTGACGTTGATGTTCACGCATCAATAAATACTCTGACGGGAAAGCCGTTCTTCATGCCGTTTCGTGGTGTAGAAAAAGTATGATGCGCACAGGGCTGGTTACTGTAATTTTCCTCGCCTTACTGCTTGTGGGATGCGTGGTATATCCAGGGATTGGTGCCCGATTTATTGCACCACAAACGGTGTTGCAGGCATTTCTTCATTTTGAACCGCAAAACTTCGATCACAACGTAATTGTAAGACTCCGTTTGCCGCGTTTAGCGGCAGCATTGCTTACCGGTGCTTCTCTTGGAGTTGCTGGTGCTTTGTTGCAGGCTGTCATTCGTAACCCATTGGGGGAGCCACATATTTTAGGCTTAAATGCCGGAGCCGCTCTTGCTGTCGTTGCTGCCAGTGCGCTTGGGCTGGCCTTTCCGGTTGGACGCCCACTGCTGGCATCTACGGGCGGCGCGTTATTGTTCCTGTTGATATTGCTGCTTTCCTCCGCAGGGCGTTCAGGGTTAACGCCAATGAAAGTTACTTTATGCGGCGTGGCGCTATCGGCGTTCGTGTCCTCAATAACGGCTGCAATCCTGATTCTTGACGAACAAACACTGCTGGCGATGCGGACATGGCTAGCAGGTGATTTAGCGGGGCAGGATTGGGCTACGCTGGGTACGTCCGCCTGGTTTTCTCTGGGGGGGGTTGTGTTAGCCATTTACCTTGCGCCCTCTCTTAACATGTTGGCACTGGGTGATCGCATGGCGCAGGGGCTGGGCGTCTCGGTACTCCGCACGCGAACATTCACTCTGCTTGCGATCGCGTTGCTCTGTGGCGCAGCCGTATCGATTGCTGGCCCCATTGGTTTTGTCGGTCTGCTAGTACCGCAGATTGTCAGGCGTCTGGTATCAGCGGATCTGCGCGTTCTGCTCCCTCTTTCAGCTTGTGTCGGCGCGCTTTTGTTATTACTGGCAGATATTATTGCTCGGACGCTTTTCACGCCCCATGAGTTAGCGACCGGTGTCATGACGGCGTTAGTTGGTGCGCCTGTTTTTGTCATTATGGCGACGAGGATGTTCAAATGATTCGGATAATGAACGTCGGGCTACGTCCACTACGTGTTGGTAAGTTTTCGACACTGGTACGCCCTAAAAATCTGGTGTTGCTTGGTGGGCTGTTTCTGTTTGCGGTTGGAATACTGATATTCGGTCTGATGCATGGTTCTTTTTCTGTCCCGGCATCGGAAGTAGGACGAGCGTTGTTTGCTCCAGAAAACGTAAGCACAGACGCACGTTATATTGTGCAGGATATTCGCTTGCCGAGAGTCATCATGGCATTGCTATGCGGAGCCATGTTAGGTATGGCGGGGGCCTCGATGCAATCCATTGCGCGTAACGGCCTTGCCGATCCTGGTTTAATCGGCGTCAAAGAAGGATGTAGCGTGGCGGTGCTGTGGCTGATTTTCCAGTTTCCAATGCTGGGAATGTTCTGGCGTCCAGTGGCTGGTCTTGCTGGTGGCTTGTTGGTGGCTTTAATCGTGATTTTTTGTGCACGCGAAATTTCCCGCCCGCGATTTGTTCTGATTGGTATTGGTGTTTCCTGGTTTTTCGCCGCCGGTATCGGTGTATTTATGACCACTGCAGATGTTCGAGATGTACAAACTGCATTGATGTGGTTATCGGGAAGCCTGCATGCAGCAAACTGGATGTTAGTCGGTATTTCAGCCTGTTGGATGTTGCCAGCCGCTCTTTTATTGCTGTTCACCGCCAGGACGGCGGATATCGCTCTGCTTGGTCATCAGGTTGCAACCGGGTTAGGGGTGAATAGTTCTCGTCTGGCGTTGTTACGTGTCGCCGCACCAATAATCCTGACAGCCGTCTGCGTTTCGTGTGTTGGTAACATCGGTTTTGTCGGATTGATAGCACCCCATATATCACGTTTTATTCTACGTGGCGGGCAGACGACATTACTGCTGGGGAGCGCCGTATCGGGGGCGTTGTTAGTCATCCTGGCGGATAGCATTGGTCGTTTGGCTTTTTTGCCTTTGCAACTGCCTGCCGGAATCATTATTTCATTGATTGGTGGACCATTCTTTTTGCTACTGCTCTGGCAGCGCAGGAACAGTTTTTAATGGGAGTTATATGCGTTTATTTTTTTCTCTGCTGATACTGTTGTCATTCTTTGCCCGCGCGACAGAACCTGTTCAGGTCTTTACTGATGATTTAGGGCGCAAAGTCACTGTTCCTGCTCATCCAAAGAGAATTGTCTCTTTACACGATCTTGATATCACTATTCCTCTGATTGAGCTCGGTGTACCTCCTGTCGCCAGCCACGGGCGAACTCGGCCTGACGGTAGCCATTTCATTCGATCAGGCGCGTTATTGACAGGTGTCGACTTTGATAATTCATTGATCGCTTTTATTGGCACCGCTGATATTGATATTGAAGCGATTGTGGCGGCAAAGCCTGACCTGATCATCACAGAACCGACCCGTAATACGCCCATTGAACAACTGGAAAAAATTGCGCCCACGGTGAGCATTGATCATCTCAAAGGAGGCGCGCCAGAAATCTACCGCAAGCTGGCAGAACTGACAGGAACGCAGTCGCAGCTGGCGATACTTGAACGCCGCTATCAGGCACAAATCAATGCGCTGAAGGCGACGCTGGACAGCCAAAAAATAACGGTATCGGTGATTCAGGCAAATCAGGGAAAAATTAATGTGATGCATAGCTATCATTCGCTGGGGCGGGTATTACGCGATGCTGGTTTTCGCTTTCCGCCGCTGATTGAGAGCATTCCTGAAGGTGGGCGAATGGATGTGAGCGCAGAGCGTTTACCTGAACTGGATGCCGATTTTGTTTTTGCAACCTGGCGCGGTGACAACGGTGGTAAACCTCAGGATGAGCTGGCAGCAATGGAAAAAGTCATGCCGGGATGGTGTCAGTTTCTGACGGCCTGTCGTTCCGGGCGTTATGTGCTGATTTCTCGTGAAGAGGCAATTTCTAACTCCTTTGCATCTCTGGGGCTGATGGCTGCGCAGATACAATCACAAATTGCGGGGCGACCTTTACCGGAGGCCAAATGATTCAGAAAGACAAAACGCGGGTTGATATTTATGGTGAGCGTTTTCGCACTCGCGCGAGTCAGTTAACGCCTGGGTTAAGAGCTGTCGCCAGCTATATTAATGAGCATCGTGAAGTGGTACTCGAGCAAACGGCGATGGAAATTGCGGCCACGTTGAACACTTCCGATGCCACAGTTATCAGGGCTATACAGGCTCTGGGGTTTGCCGGGCTGCGTGATCTGAAACGCACTCTGGAACAGTGGCTTGGTCCAGCCCTTAGTTCCAGCGAAAAGATGTCTACGACGGTGAGTAACTTGACGAGCGATGTTAACACCGCAATCGACTTTGTTCTTGAAGGGCATTTGTATACCTGTAATGTCCTGTCAGAGCCTGAAAACCGCCACGCGCTTGCGCAAGCTGTAGCGTTGTTGGTACAGGCACGGCAAGTCGCAATTTTTGGCATTGGCGCTTCGGGTATTCTGGCGGACTATACCGCACGACTATTCAACCGCATAGGTTTGCCTGCCACGGCACTAAACCGTACGGGTATTGGCCTTGCCGAGCAACTGATCGCGCTTCAACGTGGCGATGTTCTGATCATGATGGCGCAAAAATCTGCGCACCGGGAAGGGCTGACAACGCTGCGTGAAGCGAGACGGCTGGGGATCCCTGTTATTTTGCTGACAAACGCGCTGGATTCACGTTTTAGCAAAGACGCCAGTATCGTGATTCATGTTCCGCGCGGGGATGAAAAGGGGAAAACGCCACTACATGGTACGGTATTGTTGTGCCTGGAAATGATTGTCTGGTCGGTGGCTTCCGCGGTGCCGCAGCGTGCGGTTAAAACCATTAAGCGAATTAACGATTTCCATCGGGGGCTGAAAACGGGAAGAAAGAATGGCTAATCTGACCTGAGGCCGGTAGCAACACCGGCCTCTTTTCAGGAATGTTAAATCCCCGGTTGCAGAATACGGATATTCATCTCCAGCACGTCGCCTTTTACGGCTTCGCTGTACGCCTTCATGTGCGGGGTTTGCAGATGCGCTTCAAGATGCGCGATGCTTTCCCACTGCTCAATCATCACGATAGAATCCGGTGCCATAGACTGGAAACTCACGCCAGCAGCGCAATCCACCATTGGCGCATAGCCGTGGCAACCTTCTTCTTTCAGTACGGTTGGAACGATTTTAGCAAACTGATCCAATACCGCCTGACGGTGATGTTGACCAGGACGAGTACGGATTTCTGCGATTACGGTAAGCATGGTTAACTCCTTCTAAAGCCTGAGCTCTAGTTAACCAAAAATTTCCACAAGATGCTTGCGATATTCTTCAGTATAGCGGGGAACATCGGGCATTTTTATCACGTCATTAGCGATAAATGTCGGCAGCGGTTCCATGCCAAGGAATTGGTTTGCTTTATGGAACGGCAGATACACACCGTCAACGCCAACGCCGTGGAAGAACTGATCTTTTTCGGTGAAGGCTTCCATTGGTGCGTTCCAGGTCAGAGAAAGCATATATTTTTTGCCCTGTACCAGGCCGCCGGAACCGTATTTTTTTGACGGATCTTTGCGGGTACGGCCATCGCTGGCATACAGCGTCCCATGACCTTCGGTGAATACATCATCAATATATTTTTTCACTGTCCACGGCGCGCCCATCCACCAGCCTGGCATCTGCCAGATCACCACATCAGCCCAGAGAAAGTTTTGTACTTCCGCTTTGACATCGTAGTCGCTGTCAGCGCGAACGATGCGGACATCATGCCCGAGGTCGCGCAGTGTGCCATCCGCGACTTCGGTCAGGGTGTCGTTCAGTTGACCATTGGAGTGGGCGAATTTTTTCGCGCCGTTGATAATCAGGATGTTGCTCATTTTTTAACCTCAAGGTGAGACGTTTGCCGACTATAGTACGTCACAGAGCGGTACGGTGAAATTAGCAAAATGTGCAAAGTCTTTTGCGAATTTAGCAAAAGTCTTACCCTTACCAGCTTACTTTCGCCTCAAATCCACCTTGTTCCGCATTCCCAAACTCAACATTCATGCCATGCAGCTTGGCGATTCGCTGGACAATCGATAGCCCAAGTCCACTGCCGGTAGCGGTTTGTCCGGGTGGGCGATAGAAGCGTTCGCCAATTCGCGCCAGTGCCTCTGGTGTCACACCGGGGCCGTTATCCCTCACGATGAAATTATCGGCATTCAGCGTGACGTCCAGCACGCTGCCCTGTGGACTGTAACGCACGGCGTTATCCAGCAAATTTCGCACCAACAAACTTAGCAATAGCGGTTGCCCGGTGCGTTTGATGCTGTGGGCATTGAGTGTCAGTCGCACGTCAATTTTCGCCTGCTGCGCCGTGTGGTAAATATCCATCACCGACGATTGCAGGAGATCTTCAAGCGGGATCTCCGCGACGTCCTGAAGGTTATCCAGTGAGTCCAGCCGCGATAGCGTGAGCAGTTGATCAACCAGACGAGTAGCGCGATCGATCCCAGAATGTAATTGGAGCAGTGCTTTTTTCCGCGCCTGCGGATCATCGTCAGAGAGCTGCGCAACTTCGGTTTGCACTTTCAGCGCCGTTAACGGGCTACGAAGTTCGTGAGCTGCGTCAGAGGTAAAGCGTCGTTCACGAACCATCATCGCATGTGTGCGGGCGAACAGTTGATTCAACGACTCAACCAGTGGACGCACTTCGCTGGGTACGCCAGTCGCGTCTAGTGGTTTTTCCGAGTCAGGGTCACGCATACGTAGTGCCAGCGCCAGTTTGTTCAGCGGCGCGAGTTCACGACCCAGTAGTACCATCATGATGATTAACATAATCGGCAGTGCGACCAGCCACGGGATCAATTGCCCGGCAACAATCGCCAGCGCCATGTCTTCACGGTATTCCCATTCCTGACCAACAACGATGCGATATTTGCCATCAGGTGAGGTCATCCAGACAAAACGCCAGGGATCGTCTTCACCGACCAGTTGCCCGTCAGCAAAACCTTCCCGTTGATAGCTATAGGGAATATCTTCTCCGTTATCGCCATCATTAAGGACCATTCTGCCGTCGTGGGTAAAGATGGCAAAGGTCAGCGCATCGTCATCAACATGACCGTGTTTTAATTTATTTGGCGTCTGTGCCATGCGATCCGCCGCGTTGATTTCGTTGAGATCGAGCGTACTTAACCGCTTGGCAAACAGCATCAGTTGGGTGTCGAACAACTCATCGACGTTATCCGTTGTTTGTTTCCAGGCGACAAAGCTGGAAAGCAGCCAGGTCACCGAGGCCAGAATTAAAAAGATTAGCGTCAGCCTGACACGTAGACTAAGACGTTGGGTAAATTTCATTTCTCACCTAATGTGTAGCCAATACCATGCACGGTACGAATAAAATCACTGCCGAGTTTGCGTCGCAGATGATGCACATGCACTTCAACGGCATTACTGGTGACCTCTTCGTCCCAGGTATACAGTTTCTCTTCAATCAGTTTGCGCGGCAGTACCCGACCAGCGTTACGCATCAGTAATTCCAGCAGAGCAAATTCTTTTGGTTTCAGTATTAAGGGTTCGCCAGCCAGCGTGGCGATACGTTTGCCGGGGTCGAGCATGACGTTACCGTGGCGCAGCTCGTTGCTGGCCTGGCCGTTGGTTCGGCGCATCAGAGCTTCCAGCCTGGCGGCGACTTCTATCAACGCAAAAGGTTTACACAGATAATCGTCAGCTCCCAGACGCAGCCCTTCTACACGTTCCTCCAGCGCATCGCGCGCGGTCAGGATCAGTACCGGCTCACGCTGACCTTTTTCTCGCCATTCGCGCAAAATATCGCGACCATCCATGCCTGGTAAGGTTAAATCCAGGATCACCGCATCATAAGGTGCGCTATAAAGCGCCTCTTTTCCCTGACAACCTTGTGTAAACCAGTCGACGCTAAAACCCATTTTACTAAGGCCCGTTTTGATGCCGTCGCCAATCAGCATGTCATCTTCTATCAGTAAAATTCGCATTTTTTCATCCCTGCGATAACCGTATTTGCTGCCAGTAAACCGTGTTGTAACGCGCTCTGTACAGCACTAAATTTTATTTTTTTCCCTTAAGAAGTTGTTAAGGACTATCTTGTTAAATGCTCGGAAACAGACATTAAAGGGAGTAATAAACATGAAAAAATTCGCAGCAGTAATCGCAGTAATGGCCCTGTGCAGCGCACCGGTGATGGCAGCAGAGCAGGGCGGTTTTTCTGGCCCATCGGCAACGCAAAGTCAGGCCGGAGGATTCCAGGGGCCGAACGGCAGCGTAACTACTGTAGAAAGCGCAAAATCCCTGCGTGACGACACCTGGGTAACCCTGCGCGGCAATATCGTTGAACGCATCTCTGACGATCTCTACGTGTTCAAAGATGCCAGCGGTACTATCAATGTTGATATCGACCACAAACGCTGGAACGGCGTGACGGTGACGCCGAAAGATACGGTTGAGATTCAGGGTGAAGTCGATAAAGACTGGAATTCTGTTGAAATTGACGTCAAACAGATCCGCAAAGTAAATCCGTAATTGTTACCGCTCCCGGGATGCGTTCCCGGGAATAATTTCGCAGGGAGGCAAAATGACAAACCTGACACTGGATGTAAACATTATCGATTTCCCATCAATCCCTGTGGCGATGTTGCCGCACCGCTGTAGCCCTGAGTTGCTCAACTACAGCGTGGCGAAATTTATCATGTGGCGTAAAGAGACGGGGCTTTCTCCAGTTAACTAAAGCCAGACTTTTGGCGTCGCCTGGGACGACCCTGCCACCACCGCACCAGAAGCGTTTCGCTTTGATATCTGCGGCAGCGTTAGCGAACCGATTCCCGATAATCGTTATGGTGTGAGTAATGGTGAACTTACCGGTGGACGTTATGCCGTGGCCCGCCACGTTGGCGAGCTGGACGATATTTCACACACGATATGGGGCATTATTCGCCACTGGCTGCCTGCAAGCGGCGAGAAAATGCGTAAAGCACCGATTCTGTTTCACTACACCAATCTTGCCGAAGGGGTGACGGAGCAGCGACTGGAAACGGATGTTTATGTGCCGTTAGCGTGATGGGGAATCTTTACCGGAGTGTGAGCCAAATCACTCGCGATAAGTTTGAGCGAACAATGCCACAGGCGTATTGTTGTTCGGCTTATAATTTCTCCGGTAAGGAATACCATGTATACGCGAAATTTATTATGGCTGGTCAGCCTGGTAAGTGCGGCTCCTCTCTACGCTGCTGACGTTCCCACCAACACACCGCTCGCTCCGCAACAAGTCTTTCGTTACAACAATCATAGCGACCCAGGTACGCTCGACCCGCAAAAGGTGGAGGAGAATACTGCCGCGCAGATTGTGCTGGATCTGTTTGAAGGTCTGGTATGGATGGACGGTGAAGGCCAGGTGCAGCCCGCTCAGGCTGAACGCTGGGAGATACTGGACGGCGGCAGGCGCTATATTTTCCATCTGCGTAGCGGTTTGCAGTGGTCAGACGGTCAGCCTCTGACGGCAGAGGATTTTGTCCTCGGCTGGCAGCGCGCGGTTGACCCGAAAACGGCAAGCCCTTTTGCTGGCTATCTGGCACAGGCGCACATTAACAATGCCGCGGCTATTGTTGCGGGTAAAGCAGATGTTACATCGCTGGGTGTCAAAGCGACGGATGATCGTACTCTTGAAGTTACGCTTGAGCAGCCGGTTCCTTGGTTCACGACGATGCTCGCCTGGCCGACGCTGTTCCCGGTTCCTCATCATGTCATCGCTAAACATGGCGATAGCTGAAGTAAGCCAGAGAACATGGTTTACAACGGTGCCTTTGTGCTTGATCAGTGGGTAGTTAACGAAAAGATTACTGCACGCAAAAATCCAAAGTACCGCGATGCGCAACATACAGTATTGCAACAGGTTGAGTATCTGGCGCTGGATAATTCGGTCACCGGCTATAACCGCTATCGCGCGGGAGAGGTCGATCTCACCTGGGTTCCGGCGCAGCAAATTCCCGCCATTGAAAAATCACTGCCTGGCGAGCTACGAATTATTCCGCATCTGAACAGCGAATATTACAACTTCAACCTTGAGAAACCGCCATTTAACGATGTGCGAGTGCGTCGGACGCTATATCTTACGGTTGATCGACAGCTTATTGCGCAAAAGGTACTGGGGTTGAGGACGCCCGCAACCACGCTGACGCCGCCAGAGGTAAAAGGCTTTAGCGTGACGACGTTCGATGAACTGCAAAAGCCAATGAGTGAGCGCGTCGCGATGGCAAAAGCCTTGCTGAAACAGGCGGGATACGACGCCTCTCATCCGCTACGCTTTGAGCTGTTCTACAACAAGTACGATCTGCATGAAAAGACCGCGATAGCGTTGTCTTCCGAATGGAAAAAATGGCTGGGTGCACAGGTGACGCTGCGCACAATGGAGTGGAAAACCTATCTTGATGCCCGACGAGCCGGTGATTTCATGCTGTCTCGGCAGTCGTGGGATGCGACGTACAATGATGCTTCCAGCTTCCTGAACACGCTCAAAAGCGATAGTGAAGAAAACGTCGGTCACTGGAAAAATGCGCAGTATGACGCCTTACTAAACCAGGCCACGCAGATCACTGATGCGACAAAGCGTAATGCGTTGTATCAGCAGGCAGAAGTGATCATCAACCAACGGGCACCGCTGATTCCTATCTACTATCAGCCGTTAATCAAACTGCTTAAACCCTACGTTGGCGGTTTTCCGCTGCATAATCCCCAGGATTATGTCTACAGCAAAGAGTTGTATATCAAGGCACATTGATGCCTTTATCGCCGTCGGAGCACGTCCGGCGGCGCTATTCACGCTGATCTCCTGTGACTCGACGCGGCAGATAATGTAGTATCTCCGGCAATATTGCCCCTTTGAAGGCTGGCGAATAAGTTGAGGAATCAGAATTAATGAGCGATATGGCAGAGCGCCTTGCGCTACATGAATTTACGGAAAACGCCTACTTAAACTACTCCATGTACGTGATCATGGACCGTGCGTTGCCGTTTATTGGTGATGGTCTGAAACCTGTTCAGCGCCGCATTGTGTATGCGATGTCTGAACTGGGCCTGAATGCCAGCGCCAAATTTAAAAAATCGGCCCGTACCGTCGGTGACGTACTGGGTAAATACCATCCGCACGGCGATAGCGCCTGTTATGAAGCGATGGTCCTGATGGCGCAGCCGTTCTCTTACCGTTATCCGCTGGTTGATGGTCAGGGGAACTGGGGCGCGCCGGACGATCCGAAATCGTTCGCGGCAATGCGTTACACCGAATCCCGGTTGTCGAAATATTCCGAGCTGCTATTGAGCGAGCTGGGGCAGGGGACGGCTGACTGGGTGCCAAACTTCGACGGCACTTTGCAGGAGCCGAAAATGCTACCTGCCCGTCTGCCAAACATTTTGCTTAACGGCACCACCGGAATTGCCGTCGGCATGGCGACCGATATTCCACCGCATAACCTGCGTGAAGTGGCTCAGGCGGCAATCGCATTAATTGACCAGCCGAAAACCACGCTCGATCAGCTGCTGGATATCGTGCAGGGGCCGGATTATCCGACTGAAGCGGAAATTATCACTTCGCGCGCCGAGATCCGTAAAATCTACGAGAACGGACGTGGTTCAGTGCGTATGCGCGCGGTGTGGAAGAAAGAAGATGGCGCGGTGGTTATCAGCGCATTGCCGCATCAGGTTTCAGGTGCGCGCGTACTGGAGCAAATTGCTGCGCAAATGCGCAACAAAAAGCTGCCGATGGTTGACGATCTGCGCGATGAATCTGACCACGAGAACCCGACCCGTCTGGTGATTGTGCCGCGTTCCAACCGCGTGGATATGGATCAGGTGATGAACCACCTCTTCGCTACCACCGATCTGGAAAAGAGCTATCGCATTAACCTCAATATGATCGGTCTGGATGGTCGTCCGGCGGTGAAAAACCTGCTGGAAATCCTCTCCGAATGGCTGGTGTTCCGCCGCGATACCGTGCGCCGCCGACTGAACTATCGTCTGGAGAAAGTCCTCAAGCGCCTGCATATCCTCGAAGGTTTGCTGGTGGCGTTTCTCAATATCGACGAAGTGATTGAGATCATTCGTAATGAAGATGAACCGAAACCGGCGCTGATGTCGCGGTTTGGCCTTACGGAAACCCAGGCGGAAGCGATCCTCGAACTGAAACTGCGTCATCTTGCCAAACTGGAAGAGATGAAGATTCGTGGTGAGCAGAGTGAGCTGGAAAAAGAGCGCGACCAGTTGCAGGGCATTTTGGCTTCCGAGCGTAAAATGAATAACCTGCTGAAGAAAGAACTGCAGGCAGACGCGCAAGCCTACGGTGACGATCGTCGTTCGCCGTTGCAGGAACGCGAAGAAGCGAAAGCGATGAGCGAGCACGACATGCTGCCGTCTGAACCTGTCACCATTGTGCTGTCGCAGATGGGCTGGGTACGCAGCGCTAAAGGCCATGATATCGACGCGCCGGGCCTGAATTATAAAGCGGGTGATAGCTTCAAAGCGGCGGTGAAAGGTAAGAGCAACCAACCGGTAGTGTTTGTTGATTCCACCGGTCGTAGCTATGCCATCGACCCGATTACGCTGCCGTCGGCGCGTGGTCAGGGCGAGCCGCTCACCGGCAAATTAACGTTGCCGCCTGGGGCGACCGTTGACCATATGCTGATGGAAAGCGACGATCAGAAACTGCTGATGGCTTCCGATGCGGGTTACGGTTTCGTCTGCACCTTTAACGATCTGGTGGCGCGTAACCGTGCAGGTAAGGCTTTGATCACCTTACCGGAAAATGCCCATGTTATGCCGCCGGTGGTGATTGAAGATGCTTCCGATATGCTGCTGGCAATCACTCAGGCAGGCCGTATGTTGATGTTCCCGGTAAGTGATCTGCCGCAGCTGTCGAAGGGCAAAGGCAACAAGATTATCAACATTCCATCGGCAGAAGCCGCGCGTGGCGAGGATGGTCTGGCGCAACTGTACGTTCTGCCGCCGCAAAGCACGCTGACCATTCATGTTGGGAAACGCAAAATTAAACTGCGTCCGGAAGAGCTACAGAAAGTCACTGGCGAACGTGGACGCCGCGGTACGTTGATGCGCGGTTTGCAGCGTATCGATCGTGTTGAGATCGACTCTCCTCGCCGTGCCAGCAGCGGTGATAGCGAAGAGTAATATGCCGGGGAGGGCGCTGTTTCCTCCCGCTTGCAAGGAACGCCGGATGAAACGTTAAGTCGTCATCCGGCAGCGTATTCAACCCCCGGAAACGATAAAAATTCCCTTGAAACCGTTGTTTATTCATGCGTTGCGATTAACAATACGCTTTTCCAGAGAGCGGCTTTTAACAATGCCCTAACCTGATTTCAGGTGACGTACAATGCCAGTCTCTCAGACCTTCAGAGGGTGTTATGCTATATATCTTTCGTCTTATTATTACCGTGATTTACAGCATCTTAGTCTGTGTATTCGGCTCCATTTACTGCCTTTTCAGCCCGCGTAACCCGAAACATGTGGCCACCTTTGGGCATATGTTTGGTCGTCTTGCGCCGCTGTTCGGCCTGAAAGTTGAGTGCCGCAAACCTGCAGATGCTGAAAGCTACGGCAATGCTATCTATATCGCTAACCACCAGAACAACTATGACATGGTGACAGCATCGAACATTGTGCAACCGCCGACGGTGACGGTAGGTAAAAAGAGCTTGCTGTGGATCCCCTTCTTCGGGCAGTTGTACTGGTTAACCGGCAACTTATTGATCGACAGAAACAATCGCACTAAAGCTCACGGCACTATTGCGGAAGTAGTGAATCATTTCAAAAAACGCCGTATTTCCATTTGGATGTTCCCGGAAGGTACCCGCAGCCGTGGTCGCGGCCTGCTACCGTTCAAGACCGGGGCATTTCACGCGGCAATTGCGGCGGGCGTCCCGATTATTCCCGTGTGCGTCTCTACAACTTCGAATAAGATTAATCTTAATCGACTGCACAACGGTCTGGTGATTGTCGAAATGCTGCCGCCAATTGATGTCAGTCAGTATGGCAAAGATCAGGTTCGTGAGCTGGCTGCCCATTGTCGTTCGATAATGGAACAAAAAATCGCCGAGCTCGATAAAGAAGTCGCAGAGCGCGAAGCCGCCGGAAAAGTTTAAGTCGGCAATCTGTATTTTTGCGGGGAACACCTTCCTGCACGGTATTACTTTAGCCAGTTTTACATGGAGCAAATATGTCACTCAGTCGGCGTCAGTTCATTCAGGCATCGGGGATTGCACTTTGTGCAGGCGCTGTTCCCCTGAAGGCCAGCGCAGCCGGGCAACAGCAACCGCTACCCGTTCCGCCGCTACTTGAATCTCGCCGTGGGCAACCGCTGTTTATGACTGTACAACGTGCGCACTGGTCATTTACGCCAGGGACACGCGCGTCGGCCTGGGGAATCAATGGTCGTTACCTGGGGCCGACTATCCGCGTCTGGAAGGGCGATGATGTTAAGCTTATTTACAGCAACCGCCTGACAGAAAATGTCTCAATGACGGTGGCCGGGCTACAGGTACCAGGCCCGCTGATGGGCGGTCCGGCACGGATGATGTCGCCAAACGCTGACTGGGCACCCGTACTGCCTATTCGCCAGAACGCAGCTACTCTGTGGTATCACGCCAATACTCCCAACCGCACGGCTCAGCAGGTCTATAACGGCCTTGCCGGAATGTGGCTGGTGGAAGATGAAGTCAGCAAGTCGCTGCCTATCCCCAACCATTATGGTGTGGATGATTTTCCGGTCATTATCCAGGATAAACGGCTGGATAACTTTGGTACGCCAGAATACAACGAACCGGGAAGCGGCGGCTTTGTTGGTGATACGCTGCTGGTTAACGGTGTACAAAGCCCGTACGTTGAAGTCTCGCGTGGCTGGGTGCGCTTGCGACTGCTGAACGCGTCGAACTCTCGTCGCTATCAACTACAGATGAGCGATGGTCGCCCGTTACATGTGATTTCTGGCGATCAGGGATTCCTGCCTGCTCCTGTATCGGTGAAGCAACTTTCGCTGGCACCGGGCGAGCGCCGCGAGATTCTGGTGGATATGAGCAACGGTGATGAAGTGTCGATCACCTGTGGCGAAGCGGCGAGCATTGTTGATCGTATTCGTGGCTTCTTTGAGCCATCCAGCATTCTGGTTTCTACCCTGGTGCTAACGCTGCGCCCAACCGGCCTTCTGCCGCTGGTCACAGACAGTCTTCCGATGCGCTTGCTGCCAACTGAAATCATGGCCGGTTCGCCGATTCGCAGTCGCGATATCAGTCTGGGTGATGACCCGGGTATTAATGGACAACTGTGGGACGTCAACCGTATTGATGTCACCGCGCAGCAAGGAACGTGGGAACGCTGGACGGTACGCGCGGACGAGCCGCAAGCGTTCCATATTGAAGGCGTGATGTTCCAGATCCGTAACGTGAATGGTGCGATGCCGTTCCCGGAAGACAGAGGCTGGAAAGATACCGTTTGGGTTGACGGACAAGTGGAGCTGCTTGTTTATTTCGGTCAGCCTTCCTGGGCGCACTTCCCGTTCTACTTCAACAGTCAGACGCTGGAAATGGCGGACCGTGGCTCGATTGGGCAACTGTTAGTCAATCCGGTACCGTAATCTTCATACTCGCCCGAGGAGGGCGAGTATGGAATACTTTTCGATTTCTCTTACGTTCCGGCTTATAATCCCCGGCCTTTGATTATTTTTTTATCATTTCTGGAAGCAAAATGAGCTCTATCTCCCTGATCCTACCGGATCGCGACCTGTTCTCCTGGCCGCAGTACTGGGCCGCCTGTTTTGGACCGGCACCGTTTTTGCCGATGTCTCGTGAAGAGATGGATCAACTTGGCTGGGATAGCTGCGACATCATTTTGGTTACTGGCGACGCGTATGTCGATCACCCAAGCTTCGGGATGGCGATTTGCGGTCGTATGCTGGAAGCACAGGGCTTTCGCGTTGGGATCATCGCTCAGCCAGACTGGAGCAGCAAAGACGATTTCATGCGTCTGGGTAAACCGAATCTGTTTTTCGGTGTTACTGCTGGCAACATGGATTCGATGATCAACCGTTATACCGCCGATCGCCGTTTACGTCATGACGATGCCTACACGCCGGATAACGTCGCGGGTAAGCGCCCGGATCGCGCCACACTGGTTTATACCCAGCGTTGTAAAGAGGCGTGGAAAGATGTACCGGTGATCCTCGGTGGTATTGAGGCTAGTCTGCGCCGTACCGCGCATTATGATTACTGGTCCGATACCGTGCGCCGTTCCGTGCTGGTGGATTCGAAAGCCGACATGCTGATGTTTGGTAACGGTGAGCGTCCGCTGGTGGAGGTGGCGCACCGTCTGGCGATGGGCGAGCCGATTAGTGAAATCCGCGATGTGCGTAATACCGCGATTATCGTGAAAGAGGCGCTGCCTGGCTGGAGCGGCGTGGATTCCACCCGTCTTGATACCCCTGGAAAAATCGACCCAATCCCGCATCCGTATGGTGAAGATTTGCCGTGCGCGGATAACAAACCGGTGGCACCGAAAAAGCAGGAAGCCAAAGCCGTAACCGTGCAGCCACCGCGCCCGAAACCGTGGGAAAAAACCTACGTGTTGCTGCCTTCTTTCGAGAAAGTGAAGGGCGATAAAGTGCTGTACGCCCATGCTTCGCGTATTCTGCACCACGAAACCAACCCAGGCTGTGCCCGCGCATTGATGCAAAAACACGGCGACCGCTATGTGTGGATCAACCCGCCTGCTATTCCGCTTTCTACCGAAGAGATGGACAGCGTTTTTGCGCTGCCGTACAAGCGCGTGCCGCATCCGGCCTATGGCAATGCCCGTATTCCGGCTTACGAAATGATCCGTTTCTCGGTCAACATTATGCGCGGCTGCTTTGGCGGCTGCTCTTTCTGTTCTATCACCGAGCACGAAGGGCGCATTATTCAGAGCCGTTCCGAAGATTCGATCATTAATGAGATCGAAGCGATCCGCGACACCGTTCCAGGTTTTACGGGCGTAATTTCCGATCTCGGTGGGCCAACTGCCAACATGTATATGTTGCGCTGCAAATCGCCACGCGCTGAACAAACCTGCCGTCGTTTGTCCTGCGTTTATCCGGATATTTGTCCGCATATGGACACTAACCACGAACCGACGATCAACCTCTATCGCCGCGCTCGCGATCTGAAAGGCATTAAAAAGATTCTGATTGCCTCAGGCGTACGTTATGACATCGCCGTGGAAGATCCGCGCTATATCAAAGAACTGGCGACCCATCACGTCGGCGGTTATCTGAAGATTGCTCCGGAACATACCGAAGAAGGGCCGTTGTCGAAGATGATGAAGCCGGGCATGGGCAGTTATGACCGCTTTAAAGAGCTGTTCGATACCTACTCGAAACAGGCAGGTAAAGAGCAGTATCTGATCCCCTATTTCATCTCCGCGCACCCCGGTACGCGTGATGAAGATATGGTGAATCTGGCGCTGTGGCTGAAAAAGCACCGCTTCCGCCTCGACCAGGTGCAGAACTTCTATCCGTCGCCGCTGGCGAACTCAACCACCATGTATTACACCGGGAAAAACCCGCTGGCGAAGATTGGTTATAAGAGCGAAGACGTCTTTGTACCGAAGGGTGACAAACAGCGTCGTTTGCATAAAGCGTTGTTGCGTTACCACGATCCGGCAAACTGGCCGTTAATCCGTCAGGCGCTGGAAGCGATGGGCAAAAAGCATCTGATTGGCAGCCGTCGCGATTGCTTAGTGCCTGCGCCAACCATTGAAGAGATGCGTGAGGCTCGTCGCCAGAACCGCAATACCCGTCCGGCGTTGACGAAACATACGCCGATGGCGACCCAGCGTCAGACGCCTGCTACGGCAAAAAAAGCGTCGTCTACGCAATCTCGTCCGGTGAATGCTGGTGCGAAGAAACGCCCTAAAGCGGCGGTTGGACGTTAAAAAAATCCCCGGCAACTGACATGCTGCCGGGGATTTTTTTATCATTCTGCGTACATACGCATGCAGCGTAGGCATTCAAAATAGTCCTGTGCATCAAGACGCGTATTGGCTCTGTTAGCTTCGGATTTGGCAGCATAGATTTGTGGGCGTAGTGCTTTCATATCCTGCTCAAGCCGGGCGATTTTGGCATTTAATGTTTGTACATTGCTCGCCAGTTGATTGACCTTTTGCTCATTGACGCAGCCACTGAGCAAGCAGGTTGCCAGAACAACAGCTCCCACGGTGAAAATCGTTTTCATATAGTGTTCCCTTTTATTTATTGTTCCGGCTAATTGTTATTTAATTCAGCTCATTGCTTTAATCTGGCGGCGGTTTTTGCCTCAATCTACTTAAGTAGGCTGCCGCTGTTCGGGCGGATAAAATCAGCGATTTCCCACTTACCTGCGCGCCGTTGTAAAACCAGTTCTTGCTCTTCGTTGTTGCCATTGGTCAGCGTAAAACGAATATGAATGCGGGCGGAATCGGCGGTTTTCTCCAGGACTCGAATTTCATCAACGCGTGAAAATAGCGACTCTTCGCCAAAACAGATCGGATTGTCGTAAATAAATTGCCGTTCTATTTGCATATCTTCATCGGGATTGTTGGCCGCTTTGAAGGTGGTTTTATAGAAGGCATTGACCGCCTGGCGGTAAGAGTCGGAAACCACCCACGTCCACGGCCAGCTATAATCGGCAATATGTTCAAAGAGTTCGGCAACAAAGGCTTCCGGCTGTTCTTTTTGCAACGAAGCTAAAGCGGCCAGCGTTTTTTCATTCTCGCTATTAACTGCTTGTAAGACGCTGCCATGATTGCTGACAATATCGTCAATGACCCAACGACCATTTTCCGCCACCATTTTCAGTGTCTGCGTGGTCTTTTCTTTATCATCTTTAAAGATACGAAAGCGCACAACGGCATCGGCATGATCGGCGTCAGTTTCGGTTATCGCTACGTTTTCTAGCACCAGATCGCCAAAATCCTGACAATCACAAACCGGATCATAATCCAGCCAGCCAATATTGCCCGGCAGCGTAAGATTGTCGTTCAGGGTAAGCGCCTGTTGAATACGCGCAGAAGTTATCGCCCGCTCTCCGGTTTCACCAAAATAAGGGGCAGTGGCATCTGATTTATAGTTCTGATAAATATGCCGGACTGTTTGTTCTACGGTCTGTGAGGGGGGCTGTGCGTGCACGGTAAAACTTGCCAGGGCTGCTAAAAACAGAAGTATTATTTTCATCTGTTTTTCACCTCTCCGTTGCGTTTATCCCGGATATAGATGAGTTGTTCTTTTAAGAGCTTCCGGCTCTGCATGATGATGTCCTTATATTTGGCATTCCTGAACAAGGAAGAGTAACAACGGGCGGGACGCGAGGGGAATAAATGATTTCTGAAAAGTCCGGTAGCGGAACATTACCGCCACCGGGAGAATTTGCACGTTAGCCGCCGAACTGGTCAGGATCGGGACCGAGACGCTTGCCCTGATCGAGTTTTGCAATTTCGCCGAGTTCGTCTTTGTCGAGACGGAAATCCCAGACATCAAAGTTTTCGGCAATACGTGAAGGTGTGACCGATTTCGGGATCACCACCAGGCCGCTATCCAGATGCCAGCGGATAACAATCTGCGCCGGGGTTTTGCCGTATTTATCTGCCAGATCGCGAATGACTTTCTGATCGAAAACGCCTTTCCCTCCTTGCGCTAATGGGCTCCAGGATTCGGTCTGGATTTTGTGTGTCGCGTTCCAGGCGTGTAGCTGGCGTTGTTGCATCAGCGGATGAAGTTCGATCTGGTTTATCACAGGCGTCACGCCAGTTTCATCAATCAGGCGTTGCAGGTGATGGATCTGGAAGTTGCACACGCCGATGCTTTTGATTAATCCCTCTTTTTGCAATTCGATCATGCCTTTCCATGCTTCGACATAATGGTCGATAGCGGGAACGGGCCAGTGCATTAAGTAGAGGTCGATATAATCAAGCTGGAGTTTTTTCAGGCTGTCGAGCAGGGCTTCGCGGGGGCGCTTGTGGTCGTCGTTCCACAGCTTAGTGGTGATGAACAGTTCTTCTCTGTTGACTGAGGCATTTTTCAGGGCTTTGCCGACACCTTCTTCGTTCTTATAGGCCGCGGCGGTATCAATCGAGCGATAACCCACTTCTAACGCTTTTTGAATGGCGGTGATTACTTCCTCATTACTTGCTTGCCAGACGCCCAGTCCCAACTGGGGCATGACATTGCCATCCTGTAGCTTAATAACGGTTGGATTAGCCATACGTTCCTCCTTTATATGAACTCACCGGAGCAGGCTCCGGTGAGGTGTTGTGAACTTAAGTCTGGACGAAATGCCCGAAAACGAAAGTTTGAGGCGTAAAAAGCTTAGCGGGCGGCTTCGTATATACGGCGGCTGACATCCAGCGTAATGTCATGATTTTCGCCCAGTTGGGTCATGCCGTGCTCTTCCAGTTTTTTCAGCAAAGCCGGGATGGAGCTGCCGTCCAGACCGTAGTCGGAGAGGTGGGTAGGCACGCCTAATTGCTCAAAGAAATTGCGGGTTGCGGCAATCGCGGCGTCAATACGCTCATCGTCGGAACCTTCAGTGATGTTCCAGACGCGTTCAGCATATTGCAGCAGCTTAGCGCGCTTGGTATCGCGTTTTTCATTCCACAGTGCAGGCAGGACGATAGCCAGTGTTTGCGCGTGATCCAGACCGTGCATCGCAGTCAGTTCGTGGCCCAGCATATGCGTTGCCCAGTCCTGCGGTACGCCAGCGCCAATCAAACCGTTCAGCGCCTGAGTCGCCGCCCACATGACGTTGGCGCGCACATCGTAGTTTTCTGGCTCTTTCAGGGCTTTCGGACCATCTTCGATCAGCGTCAGCAAAATGCCTTCTGCGAAACGGTCCTGAATTTTGGCATCAACCGGTTTGGTAACATACTGTTCCACGGTGTGTACAAAGGCGTCCACTACGCCGTTAGCCACCTGACGCGGCGGCAGGGTGTAGGTATAAACCGGATCGAGCACGGCAAATACGGGCTGAACATGAGCAGAATGGAACGCCTGCTTATCGCCTGTGGTTTTACGGGAGATCACCGCACCGGCGTTGGATTCTGAACCGGTTGCTGGCAGCGTCAGCACACAGCCCATCGGGATGGCGCTTTTAATCTCTTTACCACCCGTTTGCAGAATGTGCCACGGATCGATATTTTCCGGATAGTTAGCCGCTGCGGCGATAAATTTGGTGCCGTCCAGTACAGAACCGCCGCCAACCGCCAGCAGGAAAGTCACTTTCTGTTCGCGAACCAGTTTCACGGCGTTCATCAGCGTTTCATAAGCCGGGTTTGGCTCAATACCGCCAAATTCCAGCACGTCCATGCCTTTCAGGGCATCCAGAACTTGATCGAGAACGCCGGTTTTTTTCACGCTGCCGCCACCGTAGGTAATCAATACGCGAGCATCGTGAGGAATTTGTTCGCGTAAACCAGCGATTGCGCCTTTACCAAACAGAATGCGGGTTGGGGTGTGCAGATTAAAGTTGTTCATTACTTGCTCCCTTTGCTGGGCCAATATGAGGGCAGAGAACGATCTGCCTGATGTTTTTCATTGTGATCGCCAGCGCCCTGGCTCTCAATGCTCATTTCTGCCAATGTCTTGCCTATTTCTCCAGAGTGCTGGAGAAATGCTACAAAATTGCGCACAATCAAATTGCCGCATTATTCCTAAGAAATTACGCGATATGAAACGTGAAGAGATTTGCCGCTTGCTGGCGGATAAAGTTAATAAACTGAAAAATAAAGAAAATAGTTTGTCAGAACTGTTGCCCGATGTGCGTTTGTTGTATGGCGAGACGCCTTTCGCACGTACACCGGTGATGTACGAGCCTGGCATCATAATTCTCTTTTCCGGACATAAAATCGGTTATATCAATGAACGCGTGTTTCGTTATGATGCCAATGAATACCTGCTGCTGACGGTGCCGTTGCCGTTTGAGTGCGAAACCTATGCCACGTCAGAGGTGCCGCTGGCAGGGTTGCGTCTCAATGTCGATATTTTGCAGTTACAGGAACTGTTGATGGACATTGGCGAAGATGAGCATTTCCAGCCGTCGATGGCAGCCAGCGGGATTAACTCCGCCACGTTATCAGAAGAGATTTTATGCGCGGCGGAGCGGTTACTCGACGTGATGGAGCGACCACTGGATGCGCGTATTCTCGGCAAACAGATCATCCGCGAAATTCTGTACTACGTGCTGACCGGACCTTGCGGCGGCGCGTTACTGGCGCTGGTCAGTCGCCAGACTCACTTCAGTCTGATTAGCCGCGTACTGAAACGGATTGAGAATAAATACACCGAAAACCTGAGCGTCGAGCAACTGGCGGCAGAAGCCAATATGAGCGTATCGGCGTTCCACCATAATTTTAAGTCTGTCACCAGCACCTCGCCGTTGCAGTATTTGAAGAATTACCGTCTGCATAAGGCGCGGATGATGATCATCCATGACGGCATGAAGGCCAGCGCAGCAGCGATGCGCGTCGGCTATGAAAGCGCATCGCAATTTAGCCGTGAGTTTAAACGTTACTTCGGTGTGACGCCGGGGGAAGATGCGGCAAGAATGCGGGCGATGCAGGGGAATTAAATACGTTCCCGGTACAGCAACCGGGAACAGGGAAAATCGTCAGGCGTTACAGTATTTTTTTTTAATCACCACAAACAGCGTGCCTAACAAGCCAGCGGTTAACAAGGCAATTGGCAGGATCATCAGGAACGTCATTACCTGATCTTCATGGCGTTTAACGAACGGAATCATACTTAAGGCATAGCCGAAACTGGTTACCACGCTGACCCACAGCAATCCGCTTAACCAGTTGAAAAACTGGAAACGGCGGTTTGGCAGACCGGAAATTCCCGCCATGGTTGGCAGCAGCGTACGGACAAATGCAAGAAAACGTCCAGCCAGCAGCGCCAGCAGACCGTGGCGGTCAAACATGCAGGTGGCGCGCTGATGATATTTAGCAGGAAGCTGTGCCAGCCAGCCTTTCACCGTTTTGGTATTCCCTAACCAGCGCCCCTGAATATAACTTAGCCAGCAGCCCAGACTTGCTGCGGCGGTCAGAATCGCAATCGTAGGCAGAAAATCCATAACCCCCTGGGCAATCAATGCGCCAGCCAATATCAACAAGCTGTCGCCTGGCAAAAATGAGGCGGGCAGCAGGCCGTTTTCTAAAAACAGCGTGGCAAACATGACAAAGTAAACAACGCTAACAATATGAGGATCCGCCAGCGCGGCAAAGTCGTGTTGCCAGAGCGCAGCGATGATATCTTGAATAACAGCCATGGACTTTCCTGTGGAACAGCGTTTAAGCCTTTATCTGCCTATTATTGTACTCCTGAATCGTCCGGGACGCCTTGATCCCGGACGCAACAATTTAAGACTTTTCACAATAAAATGTCTGCAAAATTGTCCAAAAGTGGCAATGTTATACAATCCGCGCAAAACCGGCGTCCAGATCGGCAATCAGATCGTCGACATCTTCCAGACCAATATGCAGGCGAATCAAGGTCCCGCTAAAATCGATCTCGCCTTGTGGGCGAATGGCGGCGATATGTTCTGGTTGATTTGCCAGGATCAACGATTCATACCCGCCCCACGAGTAGGCCATGCTGAATAAACTGAAGTTATCCAGATAGTTCGCCAGCTCTTCATCATTGAGTTTTTTCTTAAGCACAAAGGAAAATAGCCCGCTGCTGCCTGTAAAGTCTCGTTTCCAGAATTCGTGTCCTTTACTGCCTGGCAGGGCAGGGTGGTTAACTCGCGCAACTTGCGGATGTTCTGCCAGCCATTCGGCCACTTTCAGACTGCTTTCATGATGTTGACGCAAACGCACACCTAATGTGCGCAGGCCACGGCTGGTTATATAGGCGGTATCAGCATCGACCATTTGGCCCATCAGATAGGCATTTTCCCGTAGCTGCTCCCAGCAACGGGCATTGCACACGGCAGTGCCAATCATCGCATCTGAATGCCCAACCAGATATTTGGTGGCGGCCTGAATAGAAACATCGATGCCAAAATCCAGCGCCTTAAACAGCACACCGGCTGCCCAGGTGTTGTCGATCATAATGATGGCATCCGGCACCACACTGCGTACGGCGGCAACAATCGCCGGAACGTCGTGGACTTCCATGGTGATGGAGCCTAGCGATTCCAGAAACACGATTTTAGTGTTTGGCTGCAGATGCTTAACGATATCGGCACCAATCAGCGGATCAAACCACGATGTCGTTACGCCCAGTTTGCTGAGGATTTTGCTACAGAAATCCTGACTCGGTTCATAGGCGGTGTTGGTCATCAACACATGATCGCCCTGTTCGACAAAAGCAAGAATCGAATTAGCAACCGCTGCCGCCCCGCAGGGAAATAGCGCGCAGCCTGCGCCACCTTCCAGTTCACACATCGCTTGTTGTAAGGAAAAATGGGTTAACGTTCCGCGCCGTCCATAGAACAACTCGCCATTGGCGCGATTGCGCGTCGCGTGCTTTTTGGCTTCCATACTCTCAAATACCAGCGAAGAAGCGCGCTGAATCACGCTATTTACCGCGCCGAGAGTGTATTTTTTGCTGCGTCCTGCATTCACCAGTTGAGTATCAAGCTTTTTGTCCGCCATGTCGGGATTCCTGTTTTTATACGTCTGGATGTCTAAACTAGCATGAATATTCGCGGGCGCATCCTGAAGAATTGGCATAAAGCAGAAAATTTTCGCAAATGGCGTGCTGGTGACTTTTTTACTGCGTAAACGCAAGGAAAAGAAAGCAAAGGTACGGCAGTATGCAAATAGTAATGAGAACGACTATCAATTCGACGTCGTTTTGATATTATTATGCGCAGATTTTGTGACTTGCGTCCTGGAGATACACAGTGGGTAATAATTTAATGCAGACGGACCTTTCCGTCTGGGGTATGTATCAGCACGCCGATATTGTCGTTAAGTGTGTGATGATTGGGCTTATTTTGGCCTCCGTAGTCACCTGGGCAATCTTCTTCAGTAAGAGCGTAGAGTTCTTCAATCAGAAGCGTCGCCTTAAGCGCGAGCAGCAACTGCTGGCTGAAGCGCGTTCCTTAAACCAGGCCAACGATATCGCCGCTGATTTTGGTAGCAAAAGCTTAAGCCTGCATTTGCTCAATGAAGCGCAGAATGAGCTGGAACTGTCAGAAGGCAGCGACGATAACGAAGGTATTAAAGAACGTACCAGCTTCCGTCTGGAGCGTCGGGTCGCCGCAGTAGGTCGTCAAATGGGCCGCGGTAACGGCTATCTGGCAACCATCGGCGCGATTTCGCCGTTCGTTGGGCTGTTTGGTACGGTCTGGGGCATCATGAACAGCTTTATTGGTATCGCGCAAACGCAGACTACTAACCTGGCAGTCGTTGCGCCGGGTATCGCAGAAGCTCTGTTAGCAACGGCAATCGGTCTGGTGGCAGCGATTCCGGCGGTCGTTATCTATAACGTATTCGCGCGTCAGATTGGCGGCTTTAAAGCGATGCTGGGTGATGTTGCAGCGCAGGTATTATTGCTGCAAAGCCGTGACCTGGATCTGGAAGCCAGCGCCGCTGCGCATCCGGTTCGTGTCGCACAAAAATTACGCGCAGGATAATGTCCGATGGCAATGCATCTTAACGAAAACCTCGATGATAACGGCGAAATGCATGATATCAACGTGACGCCGTTTATCGACGTGATGTTGGTTCTGCTGATTATCTTTATGGTGGCGGCACCGTTAGCGACGGTAGATGTGAAGGTTAACTTGCCTGCTTCTACCAGCACGCCGCAGCCGCGCCCGGAAAAACCGGTTTATCTGTCGGTGAAGGCAGACAACTCGATGTTTATCGGTAACGATCCGGTCACCGATGAAACAATGATTACGGCGTTGAATGCGTTAACCGAAGGTAAGAAAGACACCACCATCTTCTTCCGAGCGGACAAAACCGTCGATTACGAGACGTTGATGAAGGTAATGGATACGCTGCATCAGGCGGGTTACCTGAAGATAGGTCTGGTTGGCGAAGAAACTGCCAAAGCGAAGTAAAGTAGAATTGCCTGATGCGCTACGCTCATCAGGCCTACAAAATCTATTGCAACATGTTGAATCTTCGTGCGTTTGTAGGCCGGATAAGGCGTTCACGCCGCATCCGGCATTAGGTGCTCAATGCCTGATGCGCTACGCTTATCAGGCCTACAAAATCTATTGCAACATGTTGAATCTTCATGCGTTTGTAGGTGGATAAGGCGTTTTCGCCACATCAGGTAAGAGTGAATTCACAATGATGCCCGGTTGCTTTTCACAACCGGGTATTTTTTTAACCTAAATGCTCGCCGCCGCACACGCCGTGCACTTCTGCGGTGACGTAGCTCGACTCCTGACTTGCCAGATAAACATATACAGGGGCCAGTTCCGCCGGTTGCCCCGCACGCTTCATCGGCGTTTTCTGACCAAACTGCGGGATCTTATCCTGCGTTTGTCCGCCGGAAATTTGCAGTGCTGTCCAGATCGGGCCTGGCGCGACAATATTCACCCGAATACCTTTCTCTGCGACCTGTTTTGCCAGGCCACGGCTGTAGTTCAGAATTGCCGCCTTCGTAGCCGCATAGTCCAGTAAATGCGGGCTTGGCTGGTATGCCTGGATTGACGAAGTGGTGATAATACTTGCACCTTTCGGTAGCAGGGGGATCGCTTCCTGGGTTAGCCAGAACAGCGCGAAAACGTTAATGGCAAAGGTCTTTTGAAACTGTTCGCTGGTGAGGTCTGCAATATCAGGAATGGCAACCTGTTTCCCGGCGACCAGCGCCATAATATCCAGCCCACCTAAGGCCTTATGCGCTTCGTGAACCAGCGAACGGGCAAATTTCTCATCGCTTAAATCGCCTGGCAGCAGAACGGCTTTGCGTCCGCATTCTTCAATGATCTTTTTCACATCCTGAGCGTCTTCTTCTTCCACGGGAAGATAACTGATCGCCACGTCAGCCCCTTCACGCGCGTAAGCGATGGCGGCAGCGCGACCGATTCCGGAATCGCCCCCTGTCACCAGGGCTTTACGATCTTTCAGGCGACCGCTACCAACATAGGTTTTCTCGCCGCAATCCGGTACCGGTGTCATCTTCGCCTGGATGCCTGGCGTCGGTTGTTTCTGTTTGGGATATTCACCAGTGTAATACTGCGTGGTCGGGTCTTTTAAATGAGACATCGTTTTTCTCCCTTCAGGTTCAACGTCCTTTAAGGGTAGACGCTCTCGATGCGTTGATAAGGGAACCAGGAAGATCCCTAACCCTCAGAATTATGCGACAAAGGTTTAACGGATATGTTGATTTGCTGTTGCGCGCTGTTTACTCAATTGCGATATACTGTTGCCCGTTTTAACTACACGACAGGAATGTATGGAACGTTTTCTTGAAAATGCAATGTATGCTTCTCGCTGGCTGCTTGCCCCCGTGTACTTTGGCCTTTCGCTGGCGTTAGTTGCCCTGGCGCTGAAGTTCTTCCAGGAGATTATTCACGTACTGCCGAATATCTTCTCGATGGCGGAATCAGATTTGATCCTCGTGTTGCTGTCGCTGGTGGATATGACACTGGTTGGCGGTTTGCTGGTGATGGTGATGTTTTCCGGTTATGAGAATTTCGTCTCACAACTGGATATCTCCGAGAACAAAGAGAAGCTGAACTGGCTGGGGAAAATGGATGCAACGTCGCTGAAAAATAAAGTAGCAGCGTCGATTGTGGCAATTTCTTCCATTCACTTACTGCGCGTCTTTATGGATGCGAAAAATGTCCCTGATAACAAACTGATGTGGTACGTCATTATCCATCTGACGTTTGTGCTCTCTGCATTTGTGATGGGCTATCTTGACCGACTGACTCGTCATAATCACTGATCTGATTCGGGCGCGGTTCTCGCGCCCGTTATTAACAGGTCATTTATCGGAAGACGCCTGCCACAGATTCAGCTCGCCATCGGCGATATGCTGATCAATCTGCGCCAGTTCCTCGGTGCTAAATGTCAGATTATTCAGCGCCTGCACGTTCTCCTCAAGTTGCTCCGCGCGGCTGGCACCAATCAATACCGACGTCACGCGATCATCTTTCAGCAACCAGCTTAACGCCATTTGCGCCATTGATTGTCCACGCTGCTGTGCCATTTCATTCAATAAGCGCAGGCTGTTGAGGTTGGCTTCGGTGAGCATTTTCGGCGTCAGGCCACGAACTTTATTCCCTTCACGATGCATCCGTGAATCTTCAGGAATGCCGTTGAGATATTTTCCGGTCAGCAATCCCTGAGCCAGAGGAGTAAAGGCAATGCAGCCCACGCCGTTATTTTGCAGGGTATCCAGCAGGCCGCTTTTATCCACCCAGCGGTTTAGTAAATTGTACGAAGGTTGATGAATTAACAGCGGAATTTTCCACTCGTGCAGCAACTCGACCATTTTTTGCGTCCGCTCTGGCGAGTAAGAGGAGATCCCGACATACAGCGCCTTACCGCTTTGTACCGCATGAGCCAGCGCAGAGGCGGTTTCTTCCATCGGCGTATTTTCATCGACGCGATGAGAGTAAAAGATATCGACATACTCAAGCCCCATACGCTTCAGGCTTTGGTCGAGGCTGGCGAGCAGGTATTTACGTGAACCGCCAGAGCCGTAAGGGCCGGGCCACATATCGTAGCCAGCCTTGGTAGAGATAATCAGTTCATCGCGATAAGCGGCAAAATCCTCCCGCAGCAGGCGACCAAAGTTCTCTTCTGCGCTTCCTGGAGGCGGCCCGTAATTGTTGGCTAAATCAAAGTGCGTAATGCCTAAATCAAACGCTTTACGCAGGATCGCACGCTGTGATTCCAGCGCGTTAACGTGACCGAAATTGTGCCATAAACCGAGCGATAACGCGGGCAGGCGTAAACCGCTTTTTCCGCAATAACGGTACTGCATCTGCCCGTAACGCTCGGGATTCGCTAACCAGACCATGACCTCTCCTTTCCACCGTTCAATTTCGAAACAATGTTTCTAGTTTAGCGATTCGCCAGCGCGTATCCCGTAGTCTGGCTCACAGAGTGACGAAAAACTGGGCAAAAACACGTGCTTATGCTTTGCTTAAAAAAACACCAACTGAGGAGTGCAACGATGCCGCGTTTAACCGCCAAAGATTTCCCACAAGAGTTGCTGGATTACTACGACTATTATGCTCACGGGAAAATCTCGAAACGTGAGTTTCTCAACCTTGCGGCGAAGTATGCGGTAGGCGGGATGACGGCATTAGCGTTGTTTGATTTGCTCAAGCCAAATTATGCGCTGGCGACTCAGGTAGAGTTTACCGACCCGGAGATTTTTGCTGAGTACATCACGTATCCTTCGCCAAATGGTCACGGCGAGGTACGGGGTTATCTGGTTAAACCCGCAAAAATGAGCGGCAAAACGCCAGCCGTGGTGGTGGTGCATGAGAATCGTGGACTGAATCCGTATATCGAAGATGTGGCACGGCGAGTGGCGAAGGCGGGGTATATCGCCCTGGCACCTGACGGCTTAAGTTCCGTTGGAGGTTATCCGGGAAATGATGATAAAGGTCGTGAGCTGCAACAGCAGGTTGATCCAACCAAACTGATGAATGATTTCTTTGCCGCAATTGAGTTTATGCAACGCTATCCGCAAGCGACAGGCAAAGTGGGTATTACCGGATTTTGCTATGGCGGTGGCGTATCGAACGCGGCAGCGGTCGCTTACCCGGAACTGGCCTGCGCAGTGCCGTTTTATGGTCGTCAGGCACCCACTGCCGATGTGGCGAAGATTGAAGCGCCTTTACTACTCCACTTCGCGGAACTGGACACCCGAATCAACGAGGGCTGGCCTGCTTACGAGGCGGCGTTGAAAGCCAATAATAAGTTTTATGAGGCGTATATCTATCCGGGGGTTAATCACGGATTCCATAATGATTCCACGCCCCGTTATGACAAATCTGCCGCCGATCTTGCCTGGCAAAGGACACTGAAATGGTTCGATAAATATCTCTCCTGATAGGTTTATCTCTTACGGGATTACGTCTTAAACAAGCATGAAAAAATAGCGTGCGCAAAAGTCGTTCTTTGCCTAAAATATCGCTATATATGACGATATATAGCGAATGAGGTGAACGATGAATAACCATTTTGGTAAAGGCTTAATGGCGGGATTAAAAGCAACGCATGCCGACAGTGCGGTTAATGTGACAAAATTCTGTGCCGATTATAAACGCGGTTTTGTATTAGGCTACTCACACCGGATGTACGAAAAGACCGGAGATCGCCAGCTTAGCGCCTGGGAAGCGGGTATTCTGACGCGCCGCTATGGACTGGATAAAGAGATGGTAATGGATTTCTTTCGTGAGAATAATTCCTGTTCTACGTTGCGCTTTTTTATGGCCGGTTATCGCCTCGAAAATTGATCAAACATACGTATTATCTTGCTTTAATTAATTACACTAATGCTTCTTCCCTTCGTTTTAGCGCCCCGCCGCAGTATCATGATATCGATAACCATAATAAATGTGTGGTAAATGGCGCATCGATCGCATTATTGATTTTGCGATTGAGGCAAAATATATGCCAGGTCTTCGCAACGGAATAACTATAAATGACTGGAGATAACACCCTCATCCATTCTCACGGCATTAACCGTCGTGATTTCATGAAGCTTTGTGCAGCATTAGCCGCCACCATGGGGTTAAGTAGCAAAGCCGCTGCAGAGATGGCCGAATCGGTTACTAACCCGCAGCGTCCGCCAGTTATCTGGATTGGCGCGCAGGAGTGCACCGGTTGTACGGAATCTCTGCTTCGTGCAACGCATCCAACGGTAGAAAACCTCGTACTGGAGACTATCTCTCTGGAGTATCACGAAGTGCTTTCCGCCGCCTTCGGTCATCAGGTCGAAGAGAACAAACATAACGCTCTCGAGAAGTACAAAGGGCAGTATGTGTTAGTGGTGGATGGTTCCATCCCATTAAAAGATAACGGTATTTATTGCATGGTTGCCGGTGAGCCGATTGTGGATCACATCCGCAAAGCGGCGGAAGGCGCAGCAGCCATTATCGCTATCGGTTCCTGCTCTGCGTGGGGCGGTGTTGCCGCAGCTGGAGTTAACCCAACTGGCGCAGTCAGCCTGCAAGAAGTTCTGCCAGGCAAAACCGTTATCAATATTCCGGGCTGCCCGCCGAACCCGCACAACTTCCTCGCGACCGTTGCGCACATCATCACTTACGGCAAACCGCCGAAACTGGATGACAAAAACCGTCCGACCTTCGCCTATGGCCGTCTGATTCACGAACACTGCGAACGTCGCCCGCACTTCGATGCTGGTCGTTTTGCCAAAGAGTTCGGTGATGAAGGCCACCGCGAAGGCTGGTGCCTGTACCACCTCGGCTGTAAAGGGCCAGAAACTTACGGCAACTGCTCAACGCTGCAATTCTGCGATGTTGGCGGTGTGTGGCCGGTGGCGATTGGTCACCCGTGCTATGGCTGTAACGAAGAAGGTATCGGCTTCCATAAAGGCATCCATCAGCTTGCCAACGTCGAAAATCAGACTCCGCGTTCACAGAAACCGGATGTTAACGCTAAAGAGGGCGGCAACGTCTCTGCAGGCGCTATTGGTTTGCTCGGCGGTGTGGTTGGGTTGGTTGCCGGTGTCAGCGTGATGGCGGTGCGTGAACTGGGTCGTCAGCAAAAGAAAGATAACGCTGACTCACGGGGAGAATAACCGTGAACAGACGTAATTTTATTAAAGCAGCCTCCTGCGGGGCATTGCTGACGGGCGCGCTGCCGTCTGTCAGTCATGCGGCTGCTGAAAACCGCCCGCCAATTCCGGGATCGCTGGGGATGTTGTACGACTCGACCTTGTGCGTAGGCTGCCAGGCTTGCGTCACCAAGTGTCAGGATATCAACTTCCCTGAACGTAACCCGCAAGGGGAACAGACCTGGTCGAACAACGACAAACTGTCGCCGTATACCAATAACATCATTCAGGTGTGGACCAGCGGCACAGGGGTCAACAAAGACCAGGAGGAGAACGGCTACGCGTACATTAAGAAACAGTGTATGCACTGCGTCGATCCGAACTGTGTCTCTGTGTGCCCGGTCTCTGCACTGAAAAAAGATCCGAAAACCGGCATTGTCCATTACGACAAAGACGTGTGCACCGGTTGCCGTTACTGCATGGTCGCCTGTCCGTACAACGTGCCGAAGTACGACTACAACAACCCGTTTGGTGCGCTGCATAAGTGCGAGCTGTGCAACCAGAAAGGTGTGGAACGTCTCGATAAAGGCGGTCTGCCTGGCTGCGTAGAAGTGTGCCCGGCGGGCGCGGTGATTTTAGGTACGCGTGAAGAGCTGATGGCGGAGGCGAAAAAACGTCTGGCGCTGAAGCCTGGCAGCGAATACCACTATCCGCGTCAGACGCTGAAATCTGGCGACACTTACCTGCATACGGTGCCGAAATATTATCCGCATCTGTACGGCGAGAAAGAGGGCGGCGGTACTCAGGTTCTGGTACTGACGGGTGTGCCTTATGAAAATCTCGACCTGCCGAAACTGGACGATCTTTCTACCGGTGCGCGTTCCGAAAATATTCAACACACCCTGTATAAAGGCATGATGCTACCACTGGCTGTGCTGGCGGGCTTAACCGTGCTGGTTCGTCGCAACACCAAAAACGACCATCACGACGGAGGAGACGATCATGAGTCATGATCCACAACCGCTGGGCGGCAAAATCATCAGTAAACCGGTCATGATTTTTGGACCGTTAATCGTCATCTGTATGCTCCTGATTGTGAAGCGTCTGGTGTTCGGTCTGGGCTCTGTCTCTGACCTGAACGGCGGCTTCCCGTGGGGCGTGTGGATCGCGTTTGACCTGCTGATTGGCACCGGCTTTGCCTGTGGCGGCTGGGCGCTGGCGTGGGCGGTATACGTCTTTAACCGTGGGCAATACCATCCGCTGGTGCGTCCGGCGCTGTTGGCGAGTCTGTTTGGTTACTCACTGGGTGGCTTGTCGATCACTATCGACGTGGGTCGCTACTGGAACCTGCCGTACTTCTACATTCCGGGTCACTTCAACGTGAACTCGGTACTGTTCGAGACGGCGGTCTGTATGACCATCTACATCGGCGTGATGGCTCTGGAGTTTGCTCCGGCACTGTTTGAACGGCTGGGCTGGAAGGTGTCGCTACAGCGTCTGAACAAGGTGATGTTCTTCATCATCGCGCTCGGTGCGCTGCTGCCGACCATGCACCAGTCTTCAATGGGGTCGCTGATGATCTCGGCGGGCTACAAGGTGCATCCGCTGTGGCAGAGCTATGAAATGTTGCCGCTGTTCTCGCTGCTGACGGCGTTCATCATGGGCTTCTCGATTGTCATCTTTGAAGGTTCACTGGTGCAGGCGGGTCTGCGTGGCAACGGTCCGGATGAAAAGAGCCTGTTCGTTAAGCTGACCAACACCATCAGTGTGTTGCTGGCGATTTTCATCGTGCTGCGCTTTGGCGAGCTTATCTATCGCGACAAGCTGTCGTTAGCGTTTGCCGGTGACTTCTACTCCGTGATGTTCTGGATTGAAGTCCTGCTGATGCTCTTCCCGCTGGTCGTTCTGCGTGTGGCGAAGCTGCGTAATGATTCCCGCATGCTGTTCCTGTCAGCACTGAGCGCACTGTTAGGTTGTGCAACCTGGCGTCTGACCTATTCGCTGGTGGCATTCAACCCGGGCGGCGGTTACGCCTACTTCCCGACCTGGGAAGAACTGTTGATTTCTATTGGTTTTGTGGCTATTGAGATTTGCGCTTACATCGTACTCATTCGTCTACTGCCGATACTTCCTCCTTTAAAACAAAACGATCATAATCGTCATGAGGCGAGCAAAGCATGAGCCAGAGAATTACTATTGATCCGGTAACCCGTATTGAGGGGCATTTACGCATCGATTGCGAAATCGAAAATGGCGTCGTTTCGAAAGCATGGGCTTCCGGTACCATGTGGCGCGGCATGGAAGAGATCGTGAAAAAACGCGATCCGCGCGATGCATGGATGATTGTGCAACGTATCTGTGGCGTATGTACTACCACTCACGCGCTGTCTTCCGTTCGTGCGGCAGAAAGTGCGCTGAATATCGACGTTCCGGTTAACGCGCAATACATCCGTAACATCATTCTGGCTGCGCACACCACGCATGACCATATCGTTCATTTCTATCAGCTTTCGGCGCTGGACTGGGTGGACATCACTTCTGCACTGCAAGCTGACCCAACCAAAGCCTCCGAAATGCTGAAAGGCGTTTCGACCTGGCATCTGAACAGTCCGGAAGAGTTCACTAAAGTTCAGAACAAGATCAAAGATCTGGTTGCCAGCGGTCAGTTGGGTATTTTCGCCAATGGCTACTGGGGTCACCCGGCGATGAAACTGCCGCCGGAAGTGAACCTGATTGCGGTAGCGCACTACCTGCAGGCGCTGGAGTGCCAGCGTGACGCTAACCGCGTCGTGGCGCTGCTGGGCGGTAAAACGCCGCACATTCAGAACCTGGCGGTAGGTGGTGTCGCGAACCCGATCAACCTCGACGGTTTGGGCGTGCTGAACCTTGAGCGCCTGATGTACATCCAGTCTTTCATCGACAAGCTGAGCGACTTTGTTGAACAGGTTTATAAGGTTGATACCGCAGTTATTGCCGCGTTCTACCCGGAATGGCTGACGCGCGGTAAAGGTGCGGTGAACTACCTGAGCGTGCCGGAATTCCCGACCGACAGTAAAAACGGCAGCTTCCTGTTCCCGGGCGGCTACATTGAGAATGCGGATCTGTCCTCGTATCGTCCGATCACTTCTCATTCCGATGAATACCTGATCAAAGGAATTCAGGAAAGCGCGAAGCACTCCTGGTATAAAGACGAAGCGCCGCAGGCACCGTGGGAAGGTACCACCATTCCGGCTTATGATGGTTGGTCTGACGACGGTAAATATTCCTGGGTGAAATCACCGACTTTCTACGGCAAAACGGTAGAAGTGGGTCCGCTGGCTAATATGCTGGTGAAACTGGCGGCAGGTCGCGAATCTACCCAGAACAAACTGAATGAAATCGTTGCGATTTATCAGAAACTGACTGGTAACACGCTGGAAGTGGCGCAACTGCACTCTACGCTGGGCCGTATTATTGGTCGTACCGTTCACTGCTGTGAATTGCAGGATATCCTGCAAAACCAATACAGTGCACTGATCACCAACATCGGCAAAGGCGATCACACCACCTTTGTGAAGCCGAACATTCCGGCAACGGGTGAGTTCAAAGGTGTTGGCTTCCTCGAAGCGCCGCGCGGTATGCTCTCTCACTGGATGGTTATTAAAGACGGTATCATCAGCAACTACCAGGCGGTTGTTCCATCAACCTGGAACTCTGGCCCGCGTAACTTCAATGATGACGTCGGTCCTTACGAGCAGTCGCTGGTGGGTACACCGGTTGCCGATCCGAATAAACCGTTGGAAGTGGTGCGTACCATTCACTCCTTCGACCCGTGCATGGCCTGTGCGGTACACGTAGTGGATGCTGACGGCAACGAAGTGGTTTCAGTGAAGGTTCTGTAATGCGTATTTTAGTCTTAGGGGTCGGCAATATTTTGCTGACCGATGAAGCCATCGGTGTGCGGATTGTCGAAGCGTTAGAGCAACGATACATTCTGCCGGATTATGTTGAGATCCTCGATGGCGGCACGGCGGGAATGGAGCTGCTTGGCGACATGGCAAATCGCGATCATCTGATTATTGCGGATGCCATTGTGTCGAAGAAGAGCGCGCCGGGAACGATGATGATCCTGCGGGATGAAGAAGTTCCGGCGTTGTTTACCAACAAAATCTCTCCGCATCAGCTTGGCCTGGCCGACGTCTTGTCGGCCCTGCGCTTCACCGGCGAGTTTCCGAAAAAGCTGACCCTGGTCGGCGTAATTCCGGAATCACTGGAGCCGCACATCGGCTTGACGCCGACGGTCGAAGCGATGATTGAACCAGCGCTTGAGCAGGTTCTGGCTGCGCTGCGTGAATCTGGCGTGGAAGCTATCCCACGGGAGGCTATTCATGACTGAAGAGATAGCAGGTTTCCAGACCTCCCCGAAGGCGCAAGTACAGGCAGCGTTTGAAGAAATTGCCCGGCGTTCGATGCACGATCTCTCTTTTCTGCATCCTTCAATGCCGGTGTATGTTTCTGATTTTACGCTGTTCGAAGGTCAGTGGACGGGGTGTGTGATCACCCCGTGGATGCTGAGTGCAGTTATCTTCCCCGGCCCGGATCAACTCTGGCCGCTGCGCAAAGTGAGTGAAAAAATTGGTCTGCAACTGCCGTATGGCACTATGACCTTTACCGTTGGCGAACTGGACGGTGTTTCGCAATACCTCTCCTGTTCGCTGATGTCACCGCTTTCGCACAGTATGTCGATTGAAGAGGGCCAACGCCTGACGGATGACTGCGCACGAATGATCCTTTCGCTGCCGGTCACCAATCCGGATGTACCACACGCAGGGCGTCGCGCCCTGCTGTTTGGTCGCAGGAGTGGCGAAAATGCATGAGTTGTCGCTTTGCCAGAGTGCCGTTGAAATTATCCAACGGCAGGCGGAGCAGCACGATGTTAAGCGCGTCACCGCCGTGTGGCTGGAAATTGGCGCGCTCTCCTGCGTTGAGGAGAGCGCCGTCCGTTTTAGTTTTGAAATTGTCTGCCACGGAACGGTGGCGCAAGGGTGCGATTTACATATCGTCTATAAACCCGCCCAGGCCTGGTGCTGGGATTGCAGCCAGGTGGTGGAGATTCATCAGCACGATGCGCAGTGTCCGCTCTGTCACGGCGAGCGGTTGCGTGTCGATACCGGCGATTCGCTGATCGTCAAAAGTATTGAAGTTGAATAACCGGAGTTAACAATGTGTATTGGCGTTCCAGGCCAGGTGCTAGCTGTCGGTGAAGATATTCACCAGCTTGCGCAGGTTGAAGTATGTGGTATCAAGCGCGACGTGAATATCGCCCTGATTTGTGAAGGTAACCCTGCCGATCTGCTGGGCCAGTGGGTGCTGGTACACGTCGGATTTGCCATGAGCATCATCGACGAAGATGAAGCCAAAGCCACATTAGACGCACTGCGCCAAATGGATTACGACATTACCAGCGCGTGATGATTAGCTTTCGTAGGCCTGATAAGACGCGGCAGCGTCGCATCAGGCATTGTGCTCGATTGCCGGATGCGGCGTGAACGCCTTATCCGGCCTGGATGGCTTGCTGCGACGAACGCTAACCCTTATCCCTGACGCTTATCTTCCGTATTCGTCTCAAAATCACTGGCGTCATGGCGCTCATGCAACTGCTCGTTCAGCGGCCCGTTGGTGCGGTTAACAATACGCCCACGCTTCACCGCCGGACGTTCGCCCACTTCTTTCGCCCAGCGTTGTACGTGTTTATAACTACCTGCATCAAGAAACTCTGCGGCATCATACACGCCGCCTAACACCACATTGCCAAACCACGGCCAAATCGCCATATCCGCAATGGTGTACTCATCGCCCGCAACAAACTTATGCTGCGCCAGTTGCTTATCCAGCACGTCGAGCAGACGTTTGGCTTCCATGGTAAAGCGGTTGATGGCGTACTCAATTTTCACCGGCGCGTAATGGTAAAAGTGACCAAAACCACCGCCGAGGAACGGTGCCGCGCCCTGTAACCAGAACAGCCAGTTCATCGTTTCAGTACGCTTTGCCAAATCCTGTGGCAGGAAGTAGCCAAATTTCTCCGCCAGATAAAGCAGAATCGATCCAGATTCAAACACGCGGATCGGCGGATTATGGGTATGATCGCGCAGCGCCGGGATCTTCGAATTTGGGTTCACTTCGACAAAGCCGCTGGAGAATTGATCGCCATCGCCTATGCGTATCAGCCAGGCGTCGTACTCTGCACCAGTAACGCCCAGCGCCAGCAGCTCCTCAAGCATAATCGTTACTTTCTGACCGTTCGGCGTTCCCAGCGAATAAAGTTGCAATGGATGTTTGCCAACGGGCAGCGTTTTTTCATGCGTCGGACCAGAAACCGGGCGATTGATATTGGCGAACGCGCCGCCAGCGGATTTATCCCACGTCCAGACTTTCGCGGGCTGATAAGTATTGTCTGTCATAGTGAGTTGCCTTCTGAGTGGTAGTGTTGAAGCAGTGTAGCAGGTCACTTGCTGTACAGAATGTGAATTTTTTAACCCTTTGCGCCAGCCGCTGCGATGAGGTGTATGATTAGTCTGACCTCTGTCCGGTTAATGTCGCTGAGCAGGTAATCAGAGCACAACAATTACGCCAACTGCTTAGGTTGTATTGTTAAAGGTAAAGTGATGAGCAAAGGAACGACCAGCCAGGATGCCCCGTTCGGGACATTATTGGGCTACGCCCCAGGTGGGGTAGCAATCTACTCTTCAGATTATAGTTCTCTCGATCCGCAGGAATACGAAGATGACGCCGTATTCCGTAGCTATATCGACGACGAATATATGGGCCACAAATGGCAATGCGTTGAATTTGCTCGCCGTTTTCTCTTTCTGAATTACGGTGTGGTCTTCACTGACGTGGGTATGGCGTGGGAGATTTTCTCGCTGCGCTTCCTGCGTGAAGTGGTTAATGACAACATACTGCCATTGCAGGCATTTCCTAACGGCTCGCCGCGTGCGCCGGTCGCGGGTGCGCTTCTTATCTGGGATAAAGGCGGTGAATTTAAAGACACTGGCCATGTCGCCATCATTACCCAATTACATGGCAACAAAGTCCGTATTGCGGAACAGAACGTGATTCATTCCCCGTTGCCGCAAGGGCAACAGTGGACGCGCGAACTGGAGATGGTGGTCGAAAACGGCTGCTATACCCTTAAAGACACTTTTGATGATACCACCATTCTGGGCTGGATGATCCAGACGGAAGATACTGAATACAGCTTACCGCAGCCGGAAATTGCAGGCGAGCTGCTGAAAATCAGCGGAGCGCGCCTGGAAAACAAAGGCCAGTTTGACGGTAAATGGCTGGATGAAAAAGATCCGCTACAAAACGCCTATGTGCAGGCCAACGGTCAGGTGATCAATCAGGATCCGTATCATTACTACACCATTACCGAGAGCGCCGAGCAGGAGCTGATTAAAGCCACCAACGAGCTGCACCTGATGTATCTTCACGCAACCGACAAGGTGCTGAAAGATGACAACCTGCTGGCGCTGTTCGACATTCCGAAAATCCTCTGGCCACGTTTGCGTCTCTCCTGGCAGCGTCGCCGTCACCATATGATCACCGGTCGTATGGATTTCTGCATGGATGAGCGTGGTCTGAAGGTTTACGAGTACAACGCCGACTCCGCCTCATGTCATACCGAAGCGGGCTTGATCCTCGAACGTTGGGCGGAACAGGGCTATAAAGGCAACGGCTTCAATCCGGCGGAAGGGCTGATTAACGAACTGGCTGGTGCCTGGAAACACAGTCGTGCACGTCCGTTTGTCCATATCATGCAGGACAAAGATATCGAGGAAAACTATCACGCGCAGTTTATGGAGCAGGCGCTGCACCAGGCGGGCTTTGAAACGCGTATCTTGCGCGGGCTGGATGAACTGGGCTGGGATGCTGCCGGGCAACTGATTGATGGGGAAGGGCGACTGGTTAACTGCGTGTGGAAAACCTGGGCGTGGGAAACCGCGTTTGATCAGATTCGTGAAGTTAGCGACCGTGAGTTTGCTGCGGTGCCGATCCGTACCGGTCATCCGCAAAATGAAGTGCGTCTTATCGACGTATTGCTGCGCCCGGAAGTGCTGGTCTTTGAGCCGCTGTGGACGGTGATCCCCGGCAACAAAGCGATTCTGCCGATCCTCTGGTCGCTGTTCCCGCACCATCGTTACCTGCTGGATACCGATTTCACTGTTAATGATGAATTGGTGAAAACAGGTTACGCAGTGAAACCGATCGCCGGTCGCTGTGGCAGTAACATCGACCTCGTCAGCCATCATGAAGAGGTGCTGGACAAAACCAGTGGTAAATTTGCCGAGCAGAAAAACATCTATCAGCAACTGTGGTGTTTGCCGAAAGTGGACGGGAAATACATTCAGGTATGTACCTTCACCGTTGGCGGCAACTACGGTGGGACGTGTTTGCGCGGTGATGAATCACTGGTTATTAAAAAAGAGAGTGATATTGAACCGTTAATTGTGGTGAAAGAGTAATACATGTTGTAGCAATCCCGTACTGATTATGAAGAATAGTCAGTACGGGGATTAATCAAAATATTCAATATTTATATATTCAAATATTTATTCATTTCATATGTGAATACATTAACCAGCAGAATGCCTGTGTTCTAATTATTTCTAAAGATTTTTAATGAATGCTTATTGTCTGATACACAAGAAATAACACTCTTTTTATCGTTAAAAAATGATATTTCACTTTGCCCACACCGTTAAAGTCACTGATAATGCGTCCGTTCGTAAATTCAAAATGGCGTAATCTAATATATGCTAAATTTATTTGTTGGCCTTGATATATACACAGGGCTTTTGTTATTACTTGCTCTGGCATTTGTGTTGTTCTACGAAGCAATCAATGGTTTTCATGACACGGCGAATGCGGTGGCAACCGTTATTTATACTCGTGCCATGCAGCCACAACTTGCTGTGGTGATGGCGGCATTTTTTAACTTTTTTGGCGTGTTATTGGGCGGACTTAGCGTTGCCTATGCCATTGTCCATATGTTGCCAACCGATTTGTTGCTGAATATGGGGTCAACCCACGGCCTGGCGATGGTCTTTTCCATGCTGCTGGCGGCGATTATCTGGAACCTGGGAACGTGGTTCTTTGGTTTACCGGCCTCCAGTTCGCATACCTTGATTGGCGCGATTATCGGCATCGGTTTAACCAACGCGCTGTTAACCGGCTCATCGGTGATGGATGCGTTAAACCTGCGTGAAGTGACCAAAATTTTCTCCTCGCTGATTGTTTCCCCAATCGTCGGCCTGGTCATTGCGGGAGGCCTGATATTCCTGCTGCGACGCTACTGGAGCGGAACGAAAAAGCGTGACCGTATTCACCGCATTCCGGAAGATCGCAAAAAGAAAAAAGGCAAACGTAAGCCGCCATTCTGGACGCGTATTGCGCTGATTGTTTCCGCTGCGGGCGTGGCGTTTTCGCACGGCGCTAACGACGGGCAGAAAGGGATCGGCCTGGTGATGCTGGTACTGGTGGGGATTGCCCCTGCTGGCTTCGTCGTCAATATGAACGCGTCCGGCTATGAAATTACCCGTACCCGCGATGCCGTTACCAACTTCGAACACTACCTGCAACAGCATCCTGAACTGCCGCAGAAGTTGATTGCGATGGAACCTCCATTGCCTGCGGCATCGACTGATGGCACGCAAGTAACGGAGTTTCACTGTCATCCGGCAAATACCTTTGATGCGATTGCGCGCGTTAAAACGATGCTGCCAGGCAATATGGAAAGTTACGAGCCGTTAAGCGTGAGTCAGCGCAGCCAGCTGCGCCGCATTATGCTGTGTATCTCTGATACTTCCGCGAAGCTGGCGAAACTGCCAGGCGTCAGTAAAGAAGACCAGAACCTGCTGAAAAAACTGCGCAGCGATATGTTAAGCACCATTGAGTACGCTCCGGTGTGGATCATCACGGCAGTAGCACTGGCGCTCGGCATTGGCACCATGATTGGCTGGCGTCGTGTTGCGATGACCATCGGTGAGAAGATTGGTAAGCGCGGCATGACGTATGCGCAAGGCATGGCGGCACAAATGACGGCGGCAGTGTCTATCGGCCTTGCCAGTTATATTGGGATGCCCGTCTCCACAACACACGTACTCTCATCTGCCGTAGCAGGAACGATGGTGGTGGACGGCGGAGGGTTACAGCGTAAAACGGTAACCAGCATCCTGATGGCGTGGGTATTTACTTTACCGGCGGCGATTTTTCTTTCTGGTGGGTTGTACTGGATAGCATTGCAGTTGATTTAACCTTCCTGAAAATGCCCGGTCCTGGCGATCGGGCATTTCCATTTTTGGCTAGTGATAACCACGCGCGGTCATAAAATCCGTAATCGCTTTTTCTGCATCAACCAGCACCTTTTCCAGTGGCTGATTAGCATCGATATCAACCAGTTGTGCACCACCAAAGGTTAACTGTGGCGTTATGGCAATCTTCCTCGCCAGCGATTCCCGTTTATGGTCGGGTTTACGCGCGCAGGCAACTTCAAGGTCAACATTGAGTTTGATGACCAGATCAGGCTTATGGCTCGCCATCCAGTGAAACGCTTTACGTTCCTGGCTTGCCAGCCATGAGACAAAACGACTACCTTCAACGTTAGGTGGGAACACCGTACCATCGTAAGCGCCCGGAATTTGGTCCTGAGGATAACGGTCGGTTAGAACAATTAACCCGCGACGACGACAGGCAAGCATATGAAGAAAGCGCAGTAAGCGACGGGCGACAAACGCTGTAATTACCAGCGCCGGAACTGGTCCTGGCAATTTTTTTGCTGTTTTCACCTGATTTCGTTCAATTGTTTTATGTAAGGATTTTCCCATCAACGGTAATTTTGTCACTGCACGACCGACATTTCCGGCTTGTTTTCCTAAATGAACTCTTTCGGCAGCACCATATTTTTCGACAACGGTAATGAGATGTTCACACACCGTTGACTTGCCTGAACCATCGCTACCAATAACGGCAATTAATGGAGGTGTTATTGACTGCATGAATATATCCTTAAATTTAAATATCCATCCAAAATATTTATTTGGTTAATATGTTTTTATGAAAGCGTAATTCAGGTCAATGTCACAATTAACCATTGTCACAATAAGGTTGAACGGATATTCTGAGCACGGATCACGTAATATTCAATACATTATTTACTGCCGGGTTTTTCGTGAATCAACGTAATATGTCAATAATTAATTCCACGCCAGTGCGTGTTATTGCCATTGTAGGATGTGATGGTTCAGGTAAATCGACCCTCACGGCAAGCCTGGTAAATGAACTGGCAGCAAGAATGCCAACAGAACGCATTTATCTCGGGCAATCGTCCGGGCGAATTGGCGAATGGATTTCACAGCTCCCTGTTATTGGCGCACCTTGTGGGCGTTATCTGCGAAGTAAAGCGGCACATGTGCACGAAAAACCCTCAACACCGCCTGGCAATATTACTGCGCTGGTTATCTATCTGCTTTCCTGCTGGCGGGCGTACAAGTTTCGCAAAATGTTGTGTAAAAGCCAGCAAGGCTATCTGCTCATCACCGACCGCTACCCGCAGGTTGAAGTGCCGGGTTTTCGCTTTGATGGCCCGCAATTGGCAAAAACCACGGGCGGTAACGGTTGGATAAAAATGTTAAGGCAGCGCGAGCTGAAGCTGTACCAATGGATGGCGTCTTATTTGCCCGTATTGTTGATTCGTCTTGGCATTGATGAACAAACCGCGTTTGCGCGTAAACCTGACCACCAACTGGCAGCGTTACAGGAAAAAATCGCCGTTACGCCGCAACTGACATTCAATGGCGCAAAGATCCTTGAACTGGATGGTCGGCAACCAGCCGATGAAATTATGCAAGCGTCACTACGCGCAATTCACGCCGCGCTTTCCTGATCACCAAAATGGATAGGGGATGATTTAACGAATGGATGCACTACAAACACAAACTGTTATTAGTACAACCGCGCCGCAGCCCAACTACATTCCGGGGCTGATTGCGGTGGTCGGGTGTGATGGCACCGGTAAATCCACACTGACCACCGACCTGGTGAAATCGCTGCAACAACACTGGCAAACCGAGCGCCGCTATTTGGGGCTGCTCTCGGGCGAAGACGGCGACAAAATAAAACGATTGCCGTTGGTTGGCGTCTGGCTGGAACGGCGACTGGCGGCCAAATCCTCGAAAACCCAAAGCATGAAAACCAAATCTCCGGCGCTATGGGCGGCGGTGATTATGTACTGCTTCTCGCTGCGAAGAATGGCGAATCTACGCAAGGTTCAGCGACTGGCGCAAAGTGGCGTTCTGGTGGTCAGCGATCGCTTCCCGCAGGCTGAAATTTCGGGCTTTTATTATGATGGACCGGGGATTGGCGTCGAACGTGCGACCGGGAAAATAAGCATGTTTCTGGCGCAGCGCGAACGGCGTTTATACCAACAAATGGCGCAATATCGCCCGGAATTAATTATTCGCCTGGGCATTGATATTGAGACTGCCATCTCCCGCAAGCCTGACCATGACTATGCCGAGCTGCAGGACAAAATCGGTGTTATGTCGACGATTGGCTATAACGGCACAAAAATTCTTGAGATTGATTCCAGAGCGCCCTACAGCGAAGTGCTGGAACAGGCACAGAAGGCGGTTTCTCTGGTTGCCATCGTTTCTGACCGCCGAAGTTTAACTTAAGGCTGGCGGGATACTTTTTACTATCAACGATAAGGTCAGGCTGAATTGGCGGGTTTTAACATCAAACATTGGTTTGCAGATGGCGCGTTTCGCACCATTATTCGCAATAGCGCCTGGTTAGGCTCCAGTAATGTCGTGAGCGCCTTGCTGGGTCTGTTGGCGCTCTCGTGTGCCGGTAAAGGGATGACGCCCGCCATGTTTGGCGTACTGGTGATTGTACAATCGTACGCCAAGTCGATCAGCGATTTTATTAAGTTTCAGACATGGCAGCTGGTGGTTCAGTACGGAACGCCAGCCTTGACCAACAATAATCCGCAGCAATTTCGCAATGTCGTCTCATTTTCCTTCTCGCTGGATATCGTCAGCGGCGCGGTGGCGATTGTCGGCGGCATTGCCTTACTGCCATTCCTTTCCCATTCATTAGGTCTGGATGACCAAAGCTTTTGGCTGGCGGCGCTGTATTGCACGCTCATTCCTTCAATGGCTTCCTCCACGCCGACCGGCATTCTGCGTGCGGTAGATCGCTTTGATTTGATTGCTGTACAGCAGGCGACGAAACCTTTTCTGCGCGCAGCGGGGAGCGTCGCAGCCTGGTATTTTGACTTTGGTTTTGCGGGTTTTGTTATTGCCTGGTACGTGTCGAATCTGGTTGGCGGCACCATGTACTGGTGGTTTGCCGCGCGCGAATTACGCCGCAGAAATATCCATAACGCCTTCAAATTGAATCTGTTTGAGTCTGCCCGACACATTAAAGGCGCGTGGAGTTTTGTCTGGTCAACCAACATTGCCCACTCCATCTGGTCGGCACGTAACTCGTGCAGCACAGTGTTGGTGGGGATCGTGTTAGGACCCGCTGCCGCCGGGTTATTTAAAATCGCCATGACATTCTTCGACGCCGCCGGAACGCCAGCGGGTTTGCTGGGTAAAAGTTTTTACCCAGAGGTGATGCGTTTAGATCCGCGCACCACCAGACCGTGGTTGTTAGGTGTGAAGTCCGGTTTACTGGCGGGCGGAATCGGTATTCTGGTGGCGCTCGCGGTGTTGATCGTCGGCAAGCCGCTCATTTCGCTGGTGTTTGGCGTTAAGTATCTCGAAGCGTATGACCTGATTCAGGTGATGCTGGGCGCAATTGTGATCTCGATGCTGGGCTTCCCTCAGGAGTCATTGCTATTGATGGCGGGAAAACAGCGCGCTTTTCTCGTGGCGCAAACCATCGCCTCAATCGGCTACATCGTATTGCTGTTCATGTTCTGTCATCTGTTTGGCGTGCTGGGAGCAGCGTTTGCTTATTTCGGCGGTCAATGCCTGGATGTGGTGCTTTCGCTAATTCCGACCTTAAAGGCATTTTTTCAGCGCCATTCCTTGCTTTATAACGCAGCCGGAGAGAAATCCTGATGATGAGAAAATATTTCCCGCTTGAGGCGAGCGAGCATCTATTTGTTGCGATTGAGGAAGATGATGTTGTTGATGCCCAGGTCAGTTTGCCGCCGACTATCGCACTAAGTTGTACCACCGAAATCATCCATGATAATTACGCGTTATGCCTGCAATTCTGGCTCAATGGCGTTGATCGCCAGGAATTACTTCGTTTAATTCGCAAACAAGCCAAAGGCGATGAGCTGACGACAGACGAGCGTAAACAGTTTAAATACATGCGAGCGCGCTACAAGCACCTGCGTTTTGCGCAACGGCTGTATTTAAAGAAGCATCAGGCCGGATTTTTATTCGGCAAAACGACCGTTTTTCTGGGACGTTTTCAGGACGGATTTCGTAACGGTAAGAAAAATATTGTGTCGTATTACGGCAACCTGTTACGAATTTATTTAAGCTCTCCGGTCTGGTCGTTGGTGAACTATTCATTACGCCATAGCCAGTTAGAAAGCGTAAGCGGTTTTATTGCCTATCGGCAAAAGCAAATGCATGCCCTGAAAGAGATAATTGCCAAACCGCGACTAACCGGCAGGGAATTTCATGATGTGCGAAAAATCATCAGCCAGCAGGTTTCTTATTACGACACCTTAAGATCGCTTGATCCTGAAAATAAAGAGGCGTTACAGATTTCCCGTTTCCTCGCCGCCATTAATGGCCTGATGGGGGATAAACACGACGACATGGTGGCGGATGATATGGAAAACCGCCAGTCGTATGATGCACCGGTGGCGCTGGATAGCGATATTCGTCAGCGCTTAGAGCTGCTGATTTCGCGTTTTCCGCTATAACCGGAGCAATGATGTCATCTCGTTTGATTATTGCGCTGATTATCATGCTATTAGCCCCGGGTGTGCAGGCACACAATTTCGTCACTGGCAAAACGGTTACCCCTGTTTATATTCAGGAAGGCGGCGAGCTGCTTCTGAATAGCGACGACGAAATTCACTACCAAAAGTGGAACAGCACACAATTGGCGGGAAAAGTCCGCATTATCCAGTATATCGCCGGGCGTAAGTCAGCGAAGAAGAAGAACTCACTGTTAATTAAAGCGGTTGAAGCGGCAAACTTTCCACAGGATCGTTTTCAGCCCACCACCATTGTGAACACTGATGATGCCATCTTTGGTACTGGCTATTTTGTCGTTGGCAAAATCGAAAAAAATAAACGCCGCTATCCGTGGGCGCAATTCGTTATTGACGGCAATGGACAGGGACGCGTTGCCTGGCGCTTGCCGGAGCAGAGTTCAACCATTCTGGTGCTGAATAAAGCTGGGCAAATTCAGTGGGCAAAGGACGGCAGCCTGACGCCGGAAGAGGTAGATCATGTCATTGCGCTGGCGCAGAAACTGATCAATGAATAAAAAATTCAAAGGATTGAGGGCGTTAGTGAGATGAAGCTGGTTGAACACTACATCATGCGTGGTACGCGCCGTCTGGTGCTGATTATCGTCGGTTTTCTGATCTTTATTTTCGCCAGCTACTCCGCACAGCGTTATCTGACCGAAGCGGCAAATGGGACATTAGCACTTGATGTTGTGCTGGATATCGTTTTCTACAAAGTGCTGATTGCACTGGAGATGTTGTTACCTGTTGGACTGTATGTGTCAGTTGGCGTGACGCTAGGGCAGATGTATACCGACTCGGAAATTACCGCTATCTCTGCGGCGGGGGGCAGTCCGGGACGCTTGTACAAAGCCGTTCTTTATCTGGCGATACCGCTAAGTATTTTTGTCACCCTTCTGTCGATGTATGGTCGTCCGTGGGCTTATGCGCAGATTTATCAACTGGAGCAGCAGTCGCAGTCGGAGCTGGATGTTCGCCAGTTGCGGGCAAAGAAATTTAACACTAACGATAACGGACGAATGATCCTTTCGCAGACGGTTGATCAGGATAATAATCGCCTGACTGACGCGCTGATTTATACTTCTACTGCCAATCGAACCCGCATTTTCCGCGCCCGTTCGGTTGATGTGGTTGACCCATCACCCGAGAAACCGACTGTTATGTTGCACAACGGCACTGCCTATCTTCTCGATCATCAGGGGCGTGACGACAACGAACAGATCTACCGTAATCTGCAATTACATCTGAATCCGCTGGATCAAAGCCCTAACGTCAAACGCAAAGCGAAATCGGTCACGGAGCTGGCGCGCTCCGTCTTTCCAGCCGATCATGCCGAACTGCAATGGCGACAAAGCCGTGGCCTGACAGCATTGTTGATGGCGCTGCTGGCCATTTCATTAAGTCGGGTAAAACCGCGGCAGGGGCGATTTTCAACGTTATTGCCACTGACGTTGCTGTTTATTGCCATTTTTTATGGCGGCGACGTCTGCCGTACGCTGGTGGCTAACGGCGCGATTCCTCTCATTCCTGGTTTGTGGTTAGTGCCCGGACTCATGCTAATGGGCCTGCTGATGCTGGTCGCACGCGACTTCTCTTTGCTGCAGAAATTTTCCCGATGAATGTTTTCAGTCGCTATTTAATCCGTCATCTCTTTCTCGGTTTTGCCGCCGCCGCAGGGCTATTGCTGCCGCTTTTTACCACCTTCAACCTGATTAACGAACTGGATGATGTCAGCCCGGGCGGTTATCGCTGGACTCAGGCGGTGCTGGTGGTGCTAATGACCTTACCGCGCACACTGGTCGAACTTTCGCCGTTTATCGCCTTATTGGGAGGGATTGTTGGCCTGGGGCAGTTATCGAAAAACAGTGAGCTTACCGCCATTCGCAGCACGGGGTTTTCTATCTTCCGTATTGCACTGGTGGCGCTGGTTGCCGGGATATTGTGGACTGTTTCGTTAGGCGCGATAGATGAGTGGGTAGCGTCGCCATTGCAGCAACAGGCGCTGCAAATCAAATCGACTGCCACTGCGTTGGGTGAGGACGATGACATTACCGGCAATATGCTGTGGGCCAGGCGCGGTAATGAATTTGTGACGGTAAAATCGCTGAACGAGCAGGGCCAGCCTGTGCGCGTGGAGATTTTTCATTATCGTGATGATCTTTCGCTCGAATCCTACATTTATGCACGCAGTGCCACCATTGAAGACGACAAAACGTGGATCCTGCATGGTGTGAATCATAAAAAATGGCTGAATGGCAAAGAAACGCTGGAAACATCAGATAATCTTGCCTGGCAATCGGCCTTCACCAGTATGGATCTTGAAGAGCTATCGATGCCGGGGAATACTTTTTCTGTCCGTCAGCTTAATCATTACATCCATTATTTGCAGGAAACCGGGCAACCCAGCAGCGAATACCGCCTTGCACTGTGGGAAAAACTGGGGCAACCCATCCTGACCCTGGCGATGATTTTGCTGGCTGTGCCGTTTACCTTTAGTGCCCCGCGCTCGCCAGGGATGGGTAGCCGTCTCGCTGTAGGTGTCATCGTTGGCTTACTCACCTGGATCAGCTATCAAATCATGGTCAATCTGGGATTGCTATTTGCGTTGAGCGCACCTGTTACCGCGCTCGGTTTACCGATAGCGTTTGTGCTGGTGGCGTTGAGCCTGGTGTATTGGTATGACAGACAACATTAAACCCGCCGTGGCGCAACACCACGGCGGGCTCACATTACTGCTTCAGAGTAGCAAATGCCTGAATGATGGCATCGATTTGCTCACGACTGTGGGCAGCGTTTACGCTACAGCGCAGCAGCGTGATGCCTGCAGGCGCGGCAGGTGGCAGGATAAGATTCACATAAACGCCCAGCGAAATAAGCTCGCGCCAGATGCGTAAACCTTCCTCTTTCGAACCGATTATTACCGGCACTACCGGGCTAATATGTGAACTTAACTCATAACCCAGTTTTTGCAGACCGTCATACAGATGGTTGGCGTTATCCATCAGCTTTTGCCGCAGCTCTGGTTGTGTGGCAATAGTTCTTAACGACGAGCGCACGGTCGCAATGCAGGACGGAGAAGGAGAGGCGGTAAAAATATACGGGCGGCTGCCGTAGCGCAGTACTTCCATCGCTTCCGAACCGACAGCAAAACCGCCAATCGAGGCCAGACTTTTACTGAAGGTGCCAACGATAATATCCACATCATCTTCAACGCCGACAGCTTCAGCCAGTCCGCGCCCCGTTGCGCCTAACACGCCAAACGAATGCGCTTCATCGACAATCAAATAACCACCGAGACGACGTTTGATATCAACAATTTCCGCCAGCGGCGCAACGTCACCGAGCATGCTGTAGATACCCTCAACGATGATAATCGCCTCTTTCGCCCGTTCACCGAGGCGAACCATGCGCCGTTCCAGATCTTTAGCATCGTTATGGCGGAAACGAATAATTTCCGCGCCACCGAGAGAACAGGCGTCATAAATACTGGCGTGGCTGTCGGCATCCAGTAACACCACGGCGTTATGGTCGGCAAGTGCGCTGATGACGCCTAAATTAGCGGTATAACCGGTTGAAAAAACGATAGCGGTAGGGCGATTGAAAAACTCGGCAATCTCTTTCTCTAACGCCAGGTGCGGCGCATAACTGCCGTTTGCCATACGAGAACCGGTGGTGCCGGTGCCTTGGGCCGCTAACGCTGCCTGACCTTCGGCGATGGCATCATGATTAAAGGTTAAACCGAGGTAATTATTGGTCCCGGCCAGAATCACTTTTTTATTGCCGATCCGGCCTTCGGTGGCGGAATACACTTCATCAATACAGGTGCCAAACGGTGTTAACCCGTTGTCACTAAATTGCAGTCGCTCGCCAGCAAGGCGCGCATATTTATCGTATAGCCCCATTATTTATTCTCCAGCCATGGAAGTAGAGTTTCCATTAATTGCGCAGGGGTTTTGACATCCAGCAGAATATTAATAGGAATGGAAATATCGAATCTGTCTTCCAGCATCATTAAGAGATCCATCACTTTGATCGACTCCAGGCCAAGATCGTTGACGAGATCGCTGTCGGGCTTAATTTCCACACCGTTTTCGACCAAATCCTGTAAACAGGAAAGGATGTAATCCATTACTATTTCACGATTTACCATAGAAACGTTAACACACCTTTAAACAAGACAATCAAAATAGCCCGTTGCGTAATGCGTGTTCCAGGCTAATCCCGGGAAAACAATTAATATCTTCAGAAATACGGTTATTACTTGCCGACCAGTCGGCGTGGGTTAATTCACGAATTTTCGAGCGGGTCAGCATAGGTTCTTTACCTGCCAGGCGACTCAACGCAGTACTGATATCCGCAAGGCAGGTGAGTACCGGCAGAGGAAGGCCAACCATCCGCACGGAACCACAACGGGCTTCGGCGGCAAGCTGTCGTACGCGTTGCCAGTCATAGCCGCCAGCGACGCCATCGCATAATTCATAGGTTTGCGTCTGTACAGTTTCGGCGCTTAACCACTGACCCACTGCTTGCGCAAAATCGGTGACATGCAGGAAAGAGAACTGTGTATCTGGTGCACCAAGTCGTGGCAGCAGGCCGCGCAGCATCCAGTCAAACAGCGGTTTTAACTCTTTATCGCCGGGACCATACACGGCTGTCGGGCGAAAAACGCCCAGCGTAATTTCGTCAGCCATTGCCGTCAGCCGTTGTTCGGCGACGTGTTTGGAATTTGCGTACCAGGAGAGCTCGGGATGGCGCGCCGCCAGCGAAGAGATAAACAGAAAACGTTGGCAAAAGCCGCTCTCTTTTGCTGCTTGCATCAGGCGCAGGCTGCCGTCAACGTTACAGTGGGTAAAAATCTCTTCTTTGTGTCCGCGCACTTGCCCGGCGCAATGGACCACCGCGCTGGCTCCGGCAACCAGTTCGCTAAGCGAATGTGTATCTTCCAGCGAACCGCGCACCCAAGTAAGATTATCATTGACGTGAGCGCGGGCAGTACGCGTCAATGCGCGAACGTGAAAGCCGCGGGTGAGCAGGTTATCGATAATATATTTACCGATAAACCCGGTAGCGCCCGTCACCGCGACAGTTTGATTCATGCCAGGGATTCCTGCACATGAAGACTGGCAGCATAAGCCTTCTGATAACGTTTTTTCGCTTCCGCACGGGCAGGCTTACCGGAGGACGTTCGGGGAATACTGTGGGGCGGCAACAGATCGATAGCCGCTGTTACGCCAAATTCGCTTTGGATCCGTGCTGCCAGCGCGTGGATAAGCTGCCCGCGACGTTCTTCATCGCTGATCCGACACTGGATCTGCAAAATGATTTTTTCCTGGGCGGTAACAAAAGCAATCGCATCGCCAGAATGAATTTCCGGTTCCTGTTCCGCAATATATTCAATATCCTGCGGCCAGATATTACGGCCACGAATAATAATCAGATCTTTAATGCGTCCGGTGACATACAGATAACCGTCCAGCAGATAACCGAGGTCCCCGGTGTCTAACCAGCCCGTCGCGGCAATCTCGTCTTGTGAAACCTGGTCGCCAAAGTAACCGCTCATCAGGCTAGGGCCGGAGATGCAAATATGGCCTACCACACGTTCCGCGACAGGTATACCTGCTTCATTGCGGATTTCAATACCATGTTCCGGCAACGCTTTACCGCAGTTGACGAAAGTCGATACGGCGCGTGTCTCTGCACCCGGCGCAACGGCTTTACCCTGATATTCGAGGATGTCGCGATCCACTTCGTTAACCACAACCCCGGAGGCTTCATCAGAGAAACTGACAGCCAGCGCATTTTCTGCCAGTCCGTAGCACGGCATGAAAGTTTTATCGTCAAAGTTAACCTGACGGAAACATTCAGCGAATTGATGGAGTTGTTCTGCGGAGATGGGTTCTGCACCAATACCAGCGACGCGCCAGCAGGAAAGATCCAGTTCAGCGAGATCTTTTTCATTCACGCGGCGCTGGCACAATTCATAGCCAAACGGCGGCGCAACGGAAACGGTGCCGCGATTTTTACTGATCAATTTAAGCCATTGCAGAGGACGCATGGCAAAATCCTGAGTGCGCAAATAATCCACTGAAAGCTGCGTGGCGAACGGGGTCAGGAGAAAGCCGACCAGTCCCATATCATGGTAGAAAGGCAGCCAGGAGACGCAGCGGTCGCCAGGGCGTAATTTAATGCCATCGTGGCTTATAGCACGTAGATTAGCCATCACTTCGCGATGGGTGATAATGACGCCACGGGGAAAACGGGTGCTGCCGGAGGTGTACTGGAGGTAGGCGATATCGTCCGGAACTGGGCGCTGGAGCGCAACATCAGCTTCCGGTAATGCCTTAAACCAGGCGTGGCTTAATACATGCAATTCGGGGTTGTTATGCGTGGCGGCATTGACCAGCGGCAACCACTCATCACCAGTGATAATGGCAGCGGGCTGGCAACTTGCCAGTAAACCCTGCAGTTTGGCGCTCCAGGAATCCCGCTGACCGACGCCCATTGGAATCGCCAACGGGACGGCGACTAAGCCGGCATACTGGCAGGAAAAAAAAGCCTCTACGAACCCGCTACTGGTTTCGGCAATCAGCGCCACGCGATCGCCTTTTTTCAGGTTTAGCGATAACAACCGCTTCGCACCAGCTTCGGCACGCGCTTTTAACGTCTGATATTCCAGTTGATCTTCAAGTTGGCAACGTCTGTCATAAAAATTCATTCCAGCGCTACTCAGAGCGGCGTAGTCCAAAGCATCAACCAGCGTTGGAAAATCGGCATAGCGCATAGGTAGGGAATGCGTAAAGATTTTATTAGACATATACACCACGAAAAAATTGGATATCCAAAATAAAATGACAATAATGCGGTGGATTATATAGGCATAAAAGATAAATGAGATAGTATTTTCATCGGTGTGAAAATGAACATTGATTTAAATAATGAATTTAAGTTTTTTGTTTTTATTGTGAATGATATTTAATTTATGAATATATTAAGAAGAAGCCTTGTCCGGTCGCCTTAAATCGACAAAAGGCATTGTGGCGCTTCTGCGTAGTCGCTGACCCTATCGTAATCATTAATAAATACTATTTATTCGTCGTTTGTATTCATTGGGTTGATTATTAAGATGCCGTTCGTTGCTGTTGCAACCTGTTTTTCACCGTTAATTATTTGTTACCCACAGAACTATGGAATGCGATCTGCTGATGATCAAAATTGAAAAAGTAATTAATAAAAATGACCTTAAGGCATTTATCGCTTTTCCGTCATCACTTTATCCCGATGATCCAAACTGGATACCCCCTTTATTCATTGAACGCAGCGAGCATTTGTCTGCGAAAAATCCGGGGACGGACCATATCATCTGGCAGGCGTGGGTGGCAAAAAAAGCGGGGCAGATAGTTGGGCGTATTACCGCGCAAATAGATACCTTGCACCGTGAGCGTTACGGTGAAGATACCGGTCATTTCGGAATGATTGACGCCATTGATGATCCGCAGGTTTTTGCCGCGTTGTTTGGCGCAGCGGAAGCGTGGTTGAAGTCACAAGGTGCAAGTAAGATCAGCGGGCCTTTCAGCCTGAATATCAATCAGGAAAGCGGATTACTGATTGAAGGTTTTGACACACCACCCTGTGCGATGATGCCACACGGCAAACCGTGGTATGCCGCGCATATTGAACAACTGGGTTATCACAAAGGCATTGATTTACTGGCGTGGTGGATGCAGCGAACCGATCTCACTTTCTCTCCGGCGCTAAAAAAACTGATGGATCAGGTGCGCAAAAAGGTGACCATTCGCTGCATCAATCGCCAGCGGTTTGCCGAAGAGATGCAGATCCTGCGTGAGATTTTCAACTCTGGCTGGCAGCACAACTGGGGATTTGTGCCGTTTACCGAACATGAATTCGCGACCATGGGCGATCAACTTAAATATCTGGTGCCGGACGATATGATCTACATCGCTGAGATTGATTCTGCACCCTGCGCGTTTATTGTCGGCTTGCCGAACATCAACGAGGCGATTGCCGATCTGAACGGATCGCTCTTTCCCTTCGGCTGGGCAAAATTGCTGTGGCGTTTGAAAGTCAGCGGTGTGCGAACTGCGCGAGTGCCGCTGATGGGCGTGCGGGACGAGTATCAGTTCAGCCGCATCGGCCCGGTGATTGCGCTGTTATTGATTGAAGCCTTACGCGATCCGTTTGCCCGCCGGAAGATCGATGCGCTGGAGATGTCATGGATCCTCGAAACCAATACAGGCATGAATAACATGCTGGAACGCATTGGGGCAGAGCCGTACAAGCGTTACCGATTGTATGAAAAGCAGATTTAATACCAGCTAACTCTGGTTCATCTCCAGCGGCACCGCCGAGCGAATCAAATGGTGGCCTTCCAGCTCGATATCGTGGAGATTCTTTTTCACGGTCCGCACATGATCGCGTGCTGCGCGCTGGGCGACGTGCGGCAGCCGCTGCAACACCGCGTTGTAGATCCGCGCATGCTGGCGATCGATCTGCTTTTTTTGCTGTGGTCGATGGTAGAGATTATTTACGCTGGCAAACACTGAATTAAACATCAGATCGGTCAATGATTGCAGCGTAAACACCAGCACCTGATTGTGAGAAGCCTGACAAATGGCGAGATGGAAAGCGTGATCCAACTGCGCATGTTCGATCAGCGAAATCTCTTTGTTGTTCTCACTGGCGGCGAGCATTTTTTCATAACAGCGGGTTATCACAACAAAATCAGCCTGCGCTCCCAGCGTTGCCGCAAGCCTTGCCGATTCGCCCTCCAGTAATGCGCGAACATCGAGCAGATCGTACAGCGTTCGCGGTTGCGTACTGAACAGATGGATCAGCGGACTGGTGTCCTGCACCCGATTAAGCCGTGCGACACGAGAATCGCGACCCTGCGCCGTTTCAATAATCCCGCGCCCGCGCAGCACGGTCAGCCCTTCACGCAGTGCGGAGCGTGAGAAGCCGAGCTTTTCACACAGTCGACGTTCCGAGGGAAGCGGCTGACCGACCTTCAGTACGCCGTCGATAATTAACCGTTCGATACTCTCTGCAACCACTTCGCAAATAGGGCGACGTTCATCTTTCATTCCCAGACCTCGTGCACAGGTAGGACCAATTTTTCTGTTCTTAACTCGCAAAACACGCACATCACGCAAGTGATTATGTTACATCAATTTAACATTAAGTTAACCAAGACAAGGTCACAGAGCTGGAAAAAAAATGGTCTGACCGGTAGCTAAAGAGATAGACGAAAACGAAAAGCCCGCTTAATAACTGTTCACAGAAGCAGCGCGCAAAAATCAGCTGCCACACAACATAACAAAGCGAAGCCTACTCATGAGCATCTTGTACGAAGAGCGTCTTGATGGCGCTTTACCCGATGTCGACCGCACATCGGTACTGATGGCACTGCGTGAGCATGTCCCTGGACTGGAGATCCTGCATACCGATGAGGAGATCATTCCTTACGAGTGTGACGGGTTGAGCGCGTATCGCACGCGTCCATTACTGGTTGTTCTGCCTAAGCAGATGGAACAGGTGACAGCGATTCTGGCTGTCTGCCATCGCCTGCGTGTACCGGTGGTGACCCGTGGTGCAGGCACCGGGCTTTCTGGTGGCGCGCTGCCGCTGGAAAAAGGTGTGTTGTTGGTGATGGCGCGCTTTAAAGAGATCCTCGACATTAACCCCGTTGGTCGCCGCGCGCGCGTGCAGCCAGGCGTGCGTAACCTGGCGATCTCCCAGGCCGTTGCACCGCATAATCTCTACTACGCACCGGACCCTTCCTCACAAATCGCCTGTTCCATTGGCGGCAACGTGGCAGAAAATGCCGGCGGCGTCCACTGCCTGAAATATGGTCTGACCGTACATAACCTGCTGAAAATTGAAGTGCAAACGCTGGATGGCGAGGCACTGACGCTGGGATCGGATGCGCTGGATTCGCCTGGTTTTGACCTGCTGGCGTTGTTCACCGGATCGGAAGGTATGCTCGGCGTGACCACCGAAGTGACGGTAAAACTGCTGCCGAAGCCGCCCGTGGCGCGGGTTCTGTTAGCAAGCTTTGACTCGGTAGAAAAAGCCGGACTTGCAGTTGGTGACATCATCGCCAATGGCATTATCCCCGGCGGGCTGGAGATGATGGATAACCTGTCGATCCGCGCGGCGGAAGATTTTATTCATGCCGGTTATCCCGTCGACGCCGAAGCGATTTTGTTATGCGAGCTGGACGGCGTGGAGTCTGACGTACAGGAAGACTGCGAGCGGGTTAACGACATCTTGTTGAAAGCGGGCGCGACTGACGTCCGTCTGGCACAGGACGAAGCAGAGCGCGTACGTTTCTGGGCCGGTCGCAAAAATGCGTTCCCGGCGGTAGGACGTATCTCCCCGGATTACTACTGCATGGATGGCACCATCCCGCGTCGCGCCCTGCCTGGCGTACTGGAAGGCATTGCCCGTTTATCGCAGCAATATGATTTACGTGTTGCCAACGTGTTTCATGCCGGAGATGGCAACATGCACCCGTTAATCCTTTTCGATGCCAACGAACCCGGTGAATTTGCCCGCGCGGAAGAGTTGGGCGGGAAGATCCTGGAACTCTGCGTTGAAGTTGGCGGCAGCATCAGTGGGGAACATGGCATCGGGCGAGAAAAAATCAATCAAATGTGCGCCCAGTTCAATAGCGATGAAATCACGACCTTCCATGCGGTCAAGGCGGCGTTTGACCCCGATGGTTTGCTGAACCCTGGGAAAAACATTCCCACGCTACACCGCTGTGCTGAATTTGGTGCCATGCATGTGCATCACGGTCATTTACCTTTTCCTGAACTGGAGCGCTTCTGATGCTACGCGAGTGTGATTACAGTCAGGCGCTGCTGGAGCAGGTGAATCAGGCAATTAGCGATAAAACGCCGCTGGTGATTCAGGGCAGCAATAGCAAAGCCTTTTTAGGTCGCCCAGTCACCGGGCAAACGCTGGATGTGCGTTGTCATCGCGGCATTGTTAATTACGACCCGACCGAGCTGGTGATAACCGCTCGTGCCGGAACGCCGCTGGTGGCGATTGAAGCGGCGCTGGAGAGCGCCGGGCAAATGCTTCCCTGCGAGCCGCCGCATTATGGTGAAGAAGCCACCTGGGGCGGGATGGTCGCCTGCGGGCTGGCGGGGCCGCGTCGCCCGTGGAGCGGTTCGGTCCGCGATTTTGTCCTCGGCACGCGCATCATTACCGGCGCTGGAAAACATCTGCGTTTTGGTGGCGAAGTGATGAAAAACGTTGCCGGATACGATCTCTCACGGTTAATGGCCGGAAGCTACGGTTGTCTTGGCGTGCTCACTGAAATCTCAATGAAAGTGTTACCGCGACCGCGCGCCTCCCTGAGCCTGCGTCGGGAAATCAGCCTGCAAGAAGCCATGAGTGAAATCGCCGAGTGGCAACTCCAGCCATTACCCATTAGTGGCTTATGTTACTTCGACAATGCGTTGTGGATCCGTCTTGAGGGCGGCGAAGGATCGGTAAAAGCAGCGCGTGAACTGCTGGGTGGCGAAGAGGTGGCGGGTCAGTTCTGGCAGCAATTGCGTGAACAACAACTGCCGTTCTTCTCGTTACCAGGTACCTTATGGCGCATTTCATTACCCAGCGATGCGCCGATGATGGATTTACCCGGCGAGCAACTGATCGACTGGGGCGGGGCGTTACGCTGGCTGAAATCGACAGCCGATGACAATCAAATCCATCGCATCGCCCGCAACGCTGGCGGTCATGCGACCCGCTTTAGTGCCGGAGATGGTGGCTTTGCCCCGCTACCGGCTCCTTTATTCCGCTATCACCAGCAGCTTAAACAGCAGCTCGATCCTTGCGGCGTGTTTAACCCCGGTCGCATGTACGCGGAACTTTAAGGAGCAGGCTATGCAAACCCGTTTAACCGAAGAGATGCGGCAGAACGCGCGGGCGCAGGAAGCCGACAGCATCCTGCGCGCCTGTGTTCACTGCGGATTTTGTACCGCAACCTGCCCAACCTATCAGCTTCTGGGCGATGAACTGGACGGGCCGCGCGGGCGCATCTATCTGATTAAACAGGTGCTGGAAGGCAACGAAGTCACGCTTAAAACACAGGAGCATCTCGATCGCTGCCTCACTTGCCGCAATTGTGAAACCACCTGTCCTTCTGGTGTGCGCTATCACAATTTGCTGGATATCGGGCGTGATATTGTCGAGCAGAAAGTGAAACGCCCACTGCCGGAGCGAATACTGCGCGAAGGATTGCGCCAGGTAGTGCCGCGTCCGGCGGTCTTCCGTGCGCTGACGCAGGTAGGGCTGGTGCTGCGACCGTTTTTACCGGAACAGGTCAGAGCAAAACTGCCTGCTGAAACGGTGAAAGCTAAACCGCGTCCGCCGCTGCGCCATAAGCGTCGGGTTTTAATGCTGGAAGGCTGCGCCCAGCCTACGCTTTCGCCCAACACCAACGCGGCAACTGCGCGAGTGCTGGATCGTCTGGGGATCAGCGTCATGCCAGCTAACGAAGCAGGCTGTTGTGGCGCGGTGGACTATCATCTTAATGCGCAGGAGAAAGGGCTGGCACGGGCGCGCAATAATATTGATGCCTGGTGGCCCGCGATTGAAGCAGGTGCCGAGGCAATTTTGCAAACCGCCAGCGGCTGCGGCGCGTTTGTCAAAGAGTATGGGCAGATGCTGAAAAACGATGCGTTATATGCCGATAAAGCGCGTCAGGTCAGTGAACTAGCGGTCGATTTAGTCGAGCTTCTGCGCGAGGAACCGCTGGAAAAACTGGCAATTCGCGGCGATAAAAAACTGGCCTTCCACTGCCCGTGTACCCTACAACATGCGCAAAAGCTGAACGGCGAAGTGGAAAAAGTGTTGCTTCGTCTTGGATTTACCTTAACGGACGTTCCTGACAGCCATCTGTGCTGCGGTTCAGCGGGAACATATGCGTTAACGCATCCCGATCTGGCACGCCAGCTGCGGGATAACAAAATGAATGCGCTGGAAAGCGGCAAACCGGAAATGATCGTCACCGCCAACATTGGTTGCCAGACGCATCTGGCGAGCGCCGGTCGTACCTCTGTGCGTCACTGGATTGAAATTGTAGAACAAGCCCTTGAAAAGGAATAAAAAAATGAAAACTAAAGTCATTCTTAGCCAGCAAATGGCGAGTGCAATTATTGCCGCAGGTCAGGAAGAGGCGCAGAAAAATAACTGGTCTGTTTCCATTGCTGTTGCCGATGACGGCGGTCATCTGCTGGCGTTAAGTCGCATGGACGATTGCGCGCCGATTGCGGCTTACATCTCCCAGGAGAAAGCGCGTACCGCCGCGTTGGGGCGTCGTGAAACTAAGGGCTATGAAGAGATGGTGAACAACGGACGTACCGCGTTCGTGACTGCGCCGTTATTAACGTCGCTGGAAGGCGGCGTACCGGTTGTTGTTGATGGGCAAATTATTGGTGCCGTGGGCGTTTCTGGTTTAACCGGAGCACAGGATGCGCAGGTCGCGAAAGCGGCAGCAGCGGTGTTGGCGAAATAAGCGAAAATGAGGAGAGAAACAATGAGTCAAACCATAACCCAGGGCCGTTTACGCATTGACGCCAATTTTAAACGTTTTGTGGATGAAGAAGTTTTACCGGGAACAGGGCTAGACGCTGCGGCGTTCTGGCGCAATTTTGATGAGATCGTTCACGATCTGGCACCAGAAAATCGTCAGTTGCTGGCAGAACGCGATCGCATTCAGGCGGCGCTTGATGAGTGGCATCGCAGCAATCCGGGGCCGGTAAAAGATAAAGCGGCCTATAAATCTTTCCTGCGTGAACTGGGCTACCTGGTGCCGCAACCGGAGCGCGTGACGGTGGAAACCACGGGCATTGACAGCGAAATCACCAGCCAGGCGGGGCCACAGCTGGTGGTTCCGGCAATGAACGCCCGCTACGCGCTGAACGCGGCGAACGCTCGCTGGGGCTCACTGTACGATGCGTTATACGGCAGCGACATCATCCCGCAGGAAGGGGCGATGGTCAGCGGCTACGATCCGCAGCGCGGTGAGCAGGTTATCGCCTGGGTTCGGCGTTTCCTCGATGAATCACTACCGCTGGAAAACGGCAGCTATCAGGATGTGGTGGCGTTTAAGGTAGTTGATAAACAATTACGCATCCAGTTGAAAAATGGTAAAGAAACCACGTTACGTACCCCGGCGCAGTTTGTCGGTTACCGTGGCAATGCCGCTGCGCCGTCCTGCATTTTGCTGAAAAATAACGGCCTGCATATTGAACTGCAAATTGATGCCAACGGGCGGATTGGCAAAGACGATCCGGCGCACATCAACGATGTTATCGTCGAAGCTGCTATCAGTACCATTCTCGACTGCGAAGATTCGGTCGCGGCGGTTGATGCGGAAGATAAAATCCTGCTGTACCGCAATCTGCTGGGCCTGATGCAGGGGACTCTGCAAGAGAAAATGGAGAAAAACGGTCGGCAAATCGTACGTAAACTGAATGACGATCGTCAGTACACCGCCGCCGATGGCTCTGAAATTTCTCTGCACGGACGCTCGTTGCTGTTTATCCGCAACGTGGGTCATTTGATGACCATTCCTGTGATTTGGGACAGTGAAGGCAATGAAATCCCGGAAGGCATTCTTGATGGCGTCATGACTGGCGCGATTGCCCTCTATGATTTAAAAGTGCAGAAAAACTCGCGCACTGGCAGCGTCTATATTGTGAAACCGAAAATGCACGGTCCGCAGGAAGTGGCGTTCGCCAACAAACTGTTTACCCGCATTGAGACAATGCTCGGTATGGCACCGAATACCCTGAAAATGGGCATTATGGATGAAGAACGTCGGACCTCGCTGAACTTGCGTAGCTGTATCGCTCAGGCGCGCAACCGCGTGGCGTTCATCAATACCGGTTTCCTCGACCGTACCGGCGATGAAATGCATTCGGTGATGGAAGCTGGCCCGATGCTGCGTAAAAATCAGATGAAATCGACGCCTTGGATCAAAGCCTACGAGCGTAATAACGTGCTTTCCGGTCTGTTCTGTGGGCTGCGCGGTAAAGCGCAAATTGGTAAAGGCATGTGGGCAATGCCGGACCTGATGGCAGACATGTACAGCCAGAAGGGCGATCAGCTGCGTGCCGGGGCAAACACAGCCTGGGTTCCGTCACCAACCGCTGCTACGCTCCATGCGCTGCACTACCACCAAACCAACGTACAGAGCGTGCAAGCCAACATTGCCCAGACCGAGTTCAATGCTGAATTTGAACCGCTGCTGGACGATCTGCTGACTATTCCGGTTGCTGAAAACGCTAACTGGTCGGCGCAAGAGATCCAACAAGAGCTGGATAACAACGTGCAGGGGATTCTGGGGTACGTGGTGCGCTGGGTGGAGCAGGGGATTGGTTGTTCAAAAGTGCCGGATATTCACAATGTGGCGCTGATGGAAGACCGCGCAACGCTGCGCATCTCCAGCCAGCATATCGCCAACTGGTTACGTCACGGTATTCTGACCAAAGAACAGGTGCAGGCGTCGCTGGAGAATATGGCGAAAGTGGTTGATCAGCAAAACGCTGGCGATCCGGCTTATCGTCCGATGGCGGGGAATTTCGCTAACTCGTGTGCTTTTAAAGCTGCCAGCGATTTGATCTTCCTCGGCGTGAAACAGCCAAACGGTTATACCGAACCGTTATTACACGCCTGGCGTTTACGCGAAAAAGAAAGTCATTAATAGCGTCAAAAAAGCCCCGGCAAGTTTTATTGTCGGGGCTATGATAGTAACTGCGGTAGTACATTTATCCCGGAAATAACCGGAGCGATTATCAGGGTTTAACAATATTAAATACCCGTAGCGCATTACTAGCGGGATTAAAACAACAATATGGACATCTTAACGATACTCTGCGCCTGCGTGTGCGGAACAGAAACCCTTACCCGATATACTTGTTATGCCAGAGGTAGCAATTGCGTTAGCGGCGTACTGTTGCTGTAAAGTATAACGCCTATATTTTACAGTTCAGTCCTCTTTTGCTTATTACAACCTTAAGTATATCAAGCATATAAAGATAATAAGAGACTGAACAATATGGTTACCTGGACCCAAATGTATATGCCGATGGGAGGACTGGGGCTATCCGCTCTGGTCGCCCTGATCCCGATAATATTCTTCTTCGTTGCACTCGCGGTATTACGTCTGAAAGGACATGTCGCTGGAGCGATAACCCTTATATTATCTATCCTGATTGCGATATTCGCCTTTAAAATGCCGATTGATATGGCATTTGCTGCTGCGGGCTATGGCTTTATTTATGGTTTATGGCCTATTGCCTGGATTATTGTTGCAGCGGTATTCCTCTATAAATTAACCGTTGCCAGCGGTCAGTTTGATATTATCCGCAGCTCGGTCATCTCCATCACTGACGATCAGCGTTTGCAGGTGTTACTGATTGGTTTCTCCTTTGGCGCGCTGCTGGAAGGGGCGGCTGGCTTTGGTGCTCCGGTGGCGATTACTGGTGCTCTGCTGGTGGGCCTGGGCTTCAAACCTTTATACGCGGCAGGGCTGTGTCTGATTGCCAATACTGCGCCGGTGGCGTTTGGTGCGTTGGGCGTGCCGATTCTGGTCGCCGGTCAGGTAACGGGAATCGATCCGTTCCACATTGGCGCAATGGCGGGACGTCAGTTACCGTTCCTGTCGGTTCTTGTGCCGTTCTGGCTGGTAGCAATGATGGACGGCTGGAAAGGGGTGAAAGAGACGTGGCCAGCGGCGCTGGTTGCTGGGGGAAGCTTCGCTGTCACTCAGTTCTTTACCTCTAATTATATTGGTCCGGAACTGCCGGATATTACTTCGGCGCTGGTGAGTATCGTCTCACTCGCTTTATTCCTTAAAGTCTGGCGGCCGAAAAATACCGAAACGGCAATCAGCATGGGACAATCCGCAGGTGCGATGGTGGTAAATAAGCCATCTTCTGGCGGTCCCGTGCCTTCAGAATATAGTCTGGGGCAAATCATTCGAGCGTGGTCACCGTTTTTAATCTTAACGGTGCTGGTCACCATCTGGACCATGAAGCCGTTTAAAGCGTTATTTGCTCCGGGCGGCGCGTTTTATTCACTGGTGATTAATTTCCAGATCCCTCATTTGCATCAACAAGTGTTGAAAGCGGCACCCATTGTCGCCCAACCAACGCCGATGGATGCGGTGTTTAAATTCGACCCCCTCTCGGCTGGCGGCACCGCTATTTTTATTGCGGCGATTATCTCTATCTTCATCCTCGGCGTGGGCATCAAGAAAGGGATTGGCGTCTTTGCCGAAACGCTAATTAGTCTGAAGTGGCCGATATTGTCGATTGGCATGGTGCTGGCGTTCGCTTTCGTCACCAACTATTCCGGCATGTCCACCACGCTGGCGCTGGTACTGGCAGGTACAGGCGTGATGTTCCCGTTCTTCTCACCGTTTCTCGGCTGGCTGGGCGTATTCCTTACCGGCTCGGACACCTCCTCTAACGCCCTGTTTGGTTCACTGCAATCGACCACGGCGCAGCAAATCAACGTCTCTGACACTCTGCTGGTGGCAGCAAATACCAGCGGCGGCGTAACTGGCAAGATGATCTCCCCGCAATCTATCGCCGTGGCCTGCGCCGCGACGGGCATGGTGGGCCGAGAATCTGAACTGTTCCGCTACACCGTGAAGCACAGTCTGATTTTTGCCAGCGTTATCGGCATTATCACGCTGTTGCAGGCGTATGTGTTTACCGGGATGTTAGTTTCGTAAGTCAATAATGCCGGATGAAGGTAAATATCATCCGGCTTTCCATTTGTTTGTCGTTTATCTCGCCAGGGAACCGTTTTTACGATTGGCTTCTTAATACATAGTCTCCGTTTTACAATGCAAATTGTTTAATATTTATACGTCTGAGCTTCTGTGCTGGTTATAAAGCACCCACTTTCATGAGATCAATTTTAGTATGTTATTACATTGCTACGTCTGTTCTTTTCATGACGAATGGCGTTTTTTCTCTTGTTTGTACTTTTCACGAGAGCAATGAGCAGATC